>DASVBA010000135.1:0-4630 GCA_036376095.1 Chryseolinea sp. | reverse complement strand
AATGGTATGTTCTCAGGGTCGTCAGCGGCCAGGAAAAGAAGGTCAAGTCCTATTTGGAAACTGAGATAGAACGCTCAAAACTGACGGATTTTATCCCTCAGGTTTTGATCCCTTCTGAAAAAGTATATGAGATGAGGAATGGCAAGAAGCGGGTTAGAGAAAGAAATTTCTTCCCGGGCTATGTTCTCATATCAGCAGATCTCTCGAACGGAGAAGCACATCACGCAGTCAATAGTATTCCGGGCGTGATCGGGTTTCTCGGTAACAACGGCACCGGGGCTTCCAAGGATCCCGTTCCTCTTCGTCAATCGGAGGTTAACAGGATTCTCGGTAAAGTTGATGAGATTGACGAATTCGAGGAAAAACTCGATACACCATTTATTAAAGGTGAATCTGTAAAAGTAATGGATGGTCCATTCAGCGGATTTACTGGTACAGTTGAGGAGATTTTTGAAGACAAGAAGAAACTCAATGTGATGGTGAAAATTTTTGGCCGGAATACACCAGTCGAATTAAGTTACATGCAGGTTGAAAAGCTAGACTAAGATAACATGGCAAAGCAAATCGTAGGTTATCTGAAATTACAGGTGAAAGGTGGTCAGGCGAATCCTGCACCCCCCATAGGTCCTGCGTTGGGTAGCAAAGGTCTAAACATTATGGACTTTTGTAAACAATTCAATGCTAGAACTCAGGACAAGCAAGGGCAGGTTCTCCCGGTTTTGATAAGTATTTACAACGACAAGTCATTTGACTTCGTAATCAAGACCCCGCCAGCAGCAGTATTAATTTTGGATGCAGCTAAGAAACAAAAAGGATCCGCGGAACCCAATCGTGTAAAGGTTGGAGCAATCACGTGGGATCAGGTTAAGACTATTGCAGAAACCAAAATGCCCGACCTTAATGCATTTAAGGTTGAGTCAGCCATGAAAATGGTAGCAGGAACTGCTAGAAGTTTAGGTATTACAGTATCAGGTACACCCCCTTGGGATAAATAATTTTAATGAGATGGCGAAAATTTCTAAAAACAGAAAAGCAGTCTTAACGAAATACAGTCCTGGGAAGGAGTATTCTCTCGAAGATGCTTCCAAACTTGTAAAGGAAATTACTTTTACAAAGTTTGATGCCTCCGTTGATGTTGACATTCGTTTGGGCGTTGATCCTAAGAAGTCAGATCAAATGGTGCGGGGTGTTGTTGCCTTACCTCATGGTATTGGCAAGGTCGTTCGTGTACTCGTGCTTTGTACGCCTGATAAAGTTCAGGAAGCAAAAGACGCAGGTGCTGAACATGTCGGACTGGACGAATTCCTTCAGAAGATCGAAGGTGGATGGACAGACATCGATGTTATTATCTGTACCCCAACCGTAATGGCAAAGGTGGGTAAACTGGGTAAAATTCTCGGCCCTCGAGGGCTCATGCCAAATCCAAAATCGGGAACTGTTACTCTCGAGGTTGGTAAAGCGGTGAAAGAAGTGAAAGCCGGTAAAATTGACTTCAAAATTGATAAGCAAGGTATCATTCATGTAAGCGTTGGAAAAGCTTCCTTCTCGGCCGATAAGATCCGGGACAACGTTGCAGAGATGATCAATGTTGTTGCAAAACTGAAACCGGCTTCGGCAAAAGGTACTTACTTCCAAAGTATCACTTTGTCAACTACGATGAGCCCTGGTATCAGCGTTGACACAAATTCAATTGCTGGCGTTTAAGAAATTAAGAACATGACCAGAGAAGAAAAAGCAAAAATTATAGACGAGCTTACAGCAAAATTTGCTGACAACACACACTTCTATATTACTGACGCCACCGGATTTACCGTGGACCAAGTCAATAACTTTAGAAGACTGTGTTTCAAGAGCGGCGTTGAGTACAGGGTGTACAAGAACACTCTTATCCAAAAAGCACTCGAAAAAAATACCGCGGTCGATTATGCGCCCTTATTCAAGACGCTGCACGGATTTTCCGGAGTGATCTTCTCCAAGGAAATTGGTAATGCTCCTGCGAAGGTTATCAGGGAATTCCGCAAGAAACTTGATGGCAGACCCGTATTGAAAGCCGCATCTATCGACTCATCTCTATTCATTGGAGATGAAAACCTTAACATGCTCAGTGAGCTTAAATCCAAGAACGAACTTATCGGCGAGGTTATTTCCTTGCTGCAATCTCCTGCCAAGAATGTACTCTCTGCGCTGCTTAGCGGCAAGAATACTGTGGCTGGCTTGGTTAAAGCACTCGAAGAACGTGGAACTAAATAATTATTGAACTGAACAGATTAATTTAAAATTTTAACTAAAATGGCCGACATCAAAGCACTCGGAGATCAACTTGTTGAACTCACTGTTAAAGAAGTTAACGAATTAGCTTCTTACCTTAAAGAAACATATGGTATCGAACCTGCAGCCGCTGCTGTTGTAGCAGGTCCTGCTGCTGGTGGTGGAAGTGGTGCTGCCGCTGCTGAAGAAAAAACCAATTTTGACGTGGTATTGAAAGCTGCTGGTGCTAACAAACTTCAAATTGTGAAGTTGGTTAAGGAACTTACTGGTCTTGGCTTGAAAGAAGCTAAGGATATGGTTGATGGAGCTCCAAAGACTATCAAAGAAGGCTTACCTAAAGACGAAGCAGAAAATCTTAAGAAGCAACTTATCGAGGCAGGTGCCGAAGTTGAGTTGAAGTAAACTTCTTGAAGGCGAAGGGTACCGTCTAACAACTTTCGGTTAGACCCCGTGCACGGATCACAGATCGCGACGGGGTCTATTCCTATTTGTGCCCTGAACATCTTTAATTCATTCATTGTTCTCGTCCAGGATCTCAGAACTTAAACGTTAATTACCTTGACAAAGAAGACTTTAAACGGTAGAATCGATTTCTCTTCAAGCGAGAGAGTCCTCGATTACCCAGATTTTCTGGATCTTCAACTCCAGTCTTTCAAAGATTTTTTACAAATCGAAACTCCGGCCGAAAAAAGACAAAATGAAGGTCTTTATAAGGTTTTTGCTGAGAACTTCCCTATAAGCGACTCTCGTGAAAACTTTGTCCTCGAGTTCGTCGACTATACCATTGATCCTCCAAAGTACAACGTCGATGAATGTATCGACCGCGGTCTAACCTTCTCCGTTCCGCTGAAGGCAAAATTGCGCCTGACTTGTAACGACGAGGATAACGAAGACTTTGAAACCATTGAGCAGGAAGTATTCCTGGGTAACATACCTTACATGACGGAGAAAGGATCTTTTGTGATCAATGGCGCTGAACGCGTGATTGTGTCGCAGCTCCACCGCTCTCCCGGGGTGTTCTTCGCTATGAGCAAACATACCAACGGTACAAAGCTCTATTCCGCTCGTATCATTCCTTTCAAAGGTTCGTGGATCGAATTCGCAACCGACGTCAACGCAGTGATGTATGCGTACATCGACCGGAAGAAAAAATTCCCGGTTACTACTCTTCTGCGCGCGATCGGCTATGGCTCCGATAAAGATATCCTCGACCTCTTCGGTCTCTCTGAAGAAGTAGAGGCTTCCAAGAATACATTGAAAAAAGTTGTCGACAGGAAACTGGCGGCACGGGTGCTCAAAACCTGGACGGAAGACTTCGTGGATGAAGACACCGGAGAAGTTGTCTCTATCGACCGTAATGAAGTATTGCTGGAGCGCGATCATACGCTCTCTGCGGAAGACGTCGACATTATCATCGAATCAGGTGTGAAATCAATCATCCTGCACCGCGATGATATCAACATTGCCGACTATCACATCATCTTTAACACCCTGGCGAAAGACACTTCGAACTCTGAAAAAGAAGCTGTTGAATACATCTATCGTCAGTTAAGAAATACAGAAGCGCCGGATGAACAAACAGCGCGCGATATTATCCAAAGTTTGTTCTTTAGCGAAAAACGATATGATCTAGGTGAGGTTGGACGCTATCGTATCAATAAGAAGCTGGGATTGGATCTTAGCTTTGATCACCGCGTTCTCACAAAAGACGACATCATCCTGATCGTTAAATATCTTATCGGTCTTATTAACTCCAAGGCGGTTGTAGATGATATTGATCACTTGAGCAACCGTCGTGTGCGGACTGTAGGTGAGCAGTTGTACTCACAATTTGGTGTTGGCCTCGCGAGAATGGCTAGAACGATCAAGGAAAGAATGAACGTTCGTGATAATGAGGAGTTCAAACCTGTTGACCTCATCAACGCACGTACATTATCGTCTGTTATCAACTCCTTCTTCGGAACCAATCAGCTTTCCCAGTTCATGGATCAAACCAATCCATTGGCTGAAATCACGCACAAGCGTAGAATGTCCGCACTCGGACCAGGCGGTCTGTCAAGAGAGCGTGCAGGTTTCGAGGTACGTGACGTACACTATACTCACTACGGTCGTCTTTGTACGATTGAAACTCCGGAAGGTCCGAACATCGGTTTGATTTCGTCTCTCTGCGTTCACGCAAAAGTGAACAAGATGGGCTTCATCGAAACCCCTTACCGTAAAGTGGAGAACGGCAAAGTGAAAACAAAAGAACTTGTTTTCTTAACTGCGGAAGAAGAAGATACACACAACATCGCGCAGGCGAATGTGAAGCTGAAGCCAAATGGCGAGTTCATTGAAGAAAGAGTAAAAGCTCGTTTCGAAG
>DASVBA010000131.1:0-2813 GCA_036376095.1 Chryseolinea sp. | reverse complement strand
GCGGGGAGCTCACCAGGAAAGTGCTGTCATGGCGACAAAGCTCAATGACATTTTAAAAGCTGTTCGTGAAGCCACAAAAAAGATAGACAAAGAACCCAATCTCACACGAGCACATGCTAAACGTGCAGCAGGAATTATCAGTGGTCATCAGGATGCGCTCAAGAGCTTTTTTGAATTCTACAACGGTTACGACCCTGAATTCACGTGGTGGATAACGAAACCATATCATCAGCTTGACAGCGCCCTTGCTGACTATGGAAAATTGCTACGAACAAAGATTGACCCTTCAACACTACCCAAAGACGATGGCAGCGGCATTATCGGAACACCGATCGGGAATGACGAGATAGTACGCTTGTTAAAATTTGAACTTATCCCGTACACCCCTGAAGAGCTGATCGCTATTGCAAATAAGGAGTTTGCATGGTGTGATTCGGAATTATTGAAAGCATCCAGAGAAATGGGTTTTGGAGACGACTGGAAAAAAGCTCAGGAGAAAGTAAAGCAGTCTTACGTTCCGCCAGGCCACCAGCCTGAAGCAATGCTCAAATTGTATGAAGAGTCTGTAGATTTTTTGAAGAAGAACGATCTTATCACCATTCCACCTATCTCCGAAGAAACGTGGAGAATGGAAATGATCCCACCCAAGCAACAGTTGATCAGTCCTTTTTTCCTGGGAGGTGAGGTTCTCCAGATATCGTATCCTACTGAGGTTATGGCGCATGAAGACAAGATGATGAGCATGCGTGGAAATAATCCTCATTTTTCCAGGGCAACTGTGCATCACGAGCTGATCGCCGGACATCATTTGCAGGGATTCATGAATGACCGCTACAAAACATACCGTGATTACTACACACCATTCTGGGTAGAGGGATGGGCTTTGTATTGGGAGATGATCTTGTGGGATATGAATTTTCCGCGCTCGCCGGAAGACAGGATCGGTATGTTATTCTGGCGGATGCATCGCTGCGCAAGAATAATCTTTTCTTTGAACTATCACCTGGGTAAATGGACGCCGCAGCAATGCATTAACTTTCTTGTAGACCGCGTCGGTCACGAGCGCGCTAATGCTGAAGGAGAAGTGCGTCGTTCATTCACGGCCGATTATGGACCACTGTACCAATTGGCCTACATGACCGGTGCTCTTCAGTTCTATGCGCTAAAAAAAGAGCTCGTTGACGGCGGCAAGATGACGTACAAGCAATACCATGATGCCGTGATGCAGGAGAACAGCATGCCCGTTGAAATGATAAGGGCTATCCTCACGAATCAACCTTTGACGAAAGATTTTAAGAGCACGTGGAAGTTTTATAAATGACTCGAGAACAGATGCACGAAGTGTTATGGGTTATGAGTTATGAGTTATGAGTTGGGGCGAGGGTGTGGGTGTGGGTGTGGTTGCGTCTTGGTCCAGGCACCGATCCCTATACCTTATACCATATACCATATACCTTATACTATACCCTATTCCCTCCCGACAGGTAAGATATCTGTTTTTTCATCCGGCGTCTTGATATACGTACGTGATGCTTTTCTTTTCTCCATACCGGCGAGGTGGCTCTCGTTAAAATCTGAAGCATCATCTTTGTATACTATCCGCCAGATCTTACCATTCTTTGACTCTGATATATATAATGACCCATCGGGACCTTCAGCCAATCCCATTGGACGGTACTTCGCATCACTCATACTGACAACGGTGTCGACACCTGCAAATCCATCGGCGAACACTTCCCAATTAAGTGGTTTTCCATTTTCAAAAGGCACAAAGGCAACGATGTACCCTGCCTGTGGATACGGTCCCCGGTTGGTTGAACCGTGAAAAGCAACGAACGCACCGTTCTTGTAACGAGCGGGGAATTGACTTCCCTTGTAAAACAACATGTCATTAGGTGCCCAATGGGCCGGAAATCCGAAGAGGGGATCAGCGTACCCTTGTGCTTCCTTCATGCCATCGCCACCGTACTCCGGCGCCATCATTCTTTTTCCTTTGATATGGTCATAATAACTGTAAGGCCATCCGAAATCGTCTCCCTCCTTGATCAGCATGAACTCTTCCGCGGGCAACACTGCATTCTGCCATGCTGTAAAATGCAATGGGTCGTGTCCTGATAAATAGTCTCTGCCGTGTTGCACCGCGTACAAACTGTTGTCGGACTCATTCCATGTAATGGCGACAATACTTCTCAATCCAGTAGCAAATCTTTTTCCGTCGGACTGTAGTTGTCCCGCCTTGTTTTCATCGAACTTCCAGATACCCGCGAAGACGGCCAATTCCGGGCAGGGGTAATGGCCTTTGATATTTGCCGACGACCCGGTGTTTGCGTAATCCACAGAGCGCCAATCCTCGCAGACATTGGTTGGAGCGCTAAATGTGACATACATCCCTCCCTCACCATCGAAGGCCAGCGATTTTGCATTATGCCAACGAATAGGATGGCGGTCAACGACAATGACCTCCGGTTTGCCCTCAGGAACGAGCTTCCCCGGAACAAGCTTTTGCCTATAGACTACCAGTTCAGAGCTGAAGTATAAGTATCCATTATGAATACGCATTTCTGTCGCAAAGCTTCCGTCATTAGCGTAATCTCCGAAACGTTGGAAGACATCTGCTTTACCATCAAGGTTCGTATCTCTTAACGCAAAATTGCCTGAATCCCCGTCAATGAGACGTAGCTTCACATATATATCGCCGTTGTCGTTAACAGCAAGGTGGCGGGTAGGCCCAACGCTATCGGCTACTACCAACGCACCAAATCCATCAGGAAGAAAGAGTCCGCCGTTGTCGCTGTCCGTAGGAGGAAGTGAGA
>DASVBA010000113.1:0-9783 GCA_036376095.1 Chryseolinea sp. | reverse complement strand
CTTGAAAAAGTAAAGAACAGGATACTCGAATACCTTGCTGTGCTCAAGCTGAAGCAAGATATGAAAGGACCAATCCTGTGTTTATATGGACCACCAGGCGTAGGTAAAACATCGTTAGGCCGTTCAATTGCGAAAGCGCTACAACGGAAATACGTGCGGATGTCATTGGGTGGTGTTCATGACGAAGCGGAGATCCGGGGACATCGAAAGACTTACGTGGGAGCGATGCCGGGAAAAATTCTTCAAAATCTTAAGAAAGCTGCGTCGTCTAATCCAGTGTTTATATTGGATGAGATAGACAAAGTGAAATCTGATTTTCGCGGAGATCCTTCATCGGCGTTGCTTGAAGTGTTGGATCCTGAACAAAATAATACGTTTGGGGATAACTACCTGGAAGTAGAGTACGATCTTTCAAAGGTGCTCTTTATTGCTACAGCAAATTCACTCGATACTATTCATCCTGCTCTCCGCGACAGGATGGAAATCATAGAGGTCACTGGCTATACCCTTGAAGAAAAAGTAGAGATAGCCGCGAAACACCTTGTACCCAAACAATTGAAGGAACATGGTATTAAGCCTTCCAAAGTAAAAATTCCCAAAACGGCTATTGCGAAAGTTATCAACAGTTACACACGTGAATCGGGCGTGAGGAATCTCGAACGGAAGATCGGGACACTTGTGAGAAGCATTGCAAAGTCAATTGCCATGGAGGAAGAGTTCGAGAAGGTTATTAGCGAGGAGGTTGTTAAAAAGGTCCTTGGTGCTGAGATCTTCGACGAAGAACTCTATCAGGGGAATGATATCGCCGGGGTGGTCACGGGGCTTGCATGGACACAGGTCGGGGGAGAAATTCTTTTTGTTGAATCCAGCCTGAGCAAGGGAAAAGGTACGTTAACGATCTCCGGGCAATTGGGTGATGTTATGAAGGAATCGGCGATGGCTGCTTTATCCTATCTTAAATCGAATGCCGAGGCGATGGGCCTTGATCACCGTGTATTTCAACAGTACGACCTTCACATACATGTTCCGGCAGGTGCAGTTCCGAAAGACGGTCCTTCCGCTGGTATTACGATGTTCACATCGCTTGCGTCGATCTACACCCAAAGAAAAATTAAGGCGAAGCTGGCAATGACGGGTGAAATCACATTGCGTGGAAAAGTGCTTCCCGTGGGTGGTATCAAGGAAAAGATACTTGCAGCAAAAAGAAGCGGAATAAAAGAGGTGGTCCTCAGCGCTAAGAACAAGCGGGATGTTGATGAAATTGAAAAGCACTACCTCAAAGGCCTGACCTTTCATTATGTCTCCACGGTCGATGAGGTATTAAGGATAGCTTTGCTTAAAGATCGCGTAGAAACACCTATGAAGTTTGTCTTTGCCGAACAGAAGATTGCTGTCTGAATTCCTTACTTTTGAATTCTATTTTTTTATTGAATTGTAATAGCATATCAGACAATCGGTGCGGGGAAAACTTTTACTATACATGTGGGTTGGATTCTCATCGACGTCGTTTGCACAGATTGCAGCGACAAAATCGTTTGGGTTTTTAGATGTCCCTAACAGCGCGCGTCTTGCCGCCCTTGGAGGTATCAATGTATCCCTTGCCGACCGCGACATAAATTTCTTCTACAGCAATCCTTCGCTTGCTGGTGATACCTTGGCGGGTTTTGCTTCAGCTACTTATCAATTCTATGTTGCTGATATAGGTAACGCGTCGTTTACGTATGGTCACAATTTTTCCAGTATCGGCACCGTAGTATTCGGTATTCAGCATTTGGATTACGGGACTATCAAAGGGTATGATGCCACCGGGCAGGAAACAGGTGATTTTAAATCAGGAGAAACGGCATTGGTAATTTCCAAAAGCCATCAGGTATCGAACTTTCGGTTGGGAGCGAACATCAAATTTGCTTTTTCAAACATTGCAGGATACCGTGCAAGCGCGATGCTCGCTGATATAGGCGGGGTTTTTATACATCCACGCCAGGAATTCAGAGCAGGGTTGACGATTCGTAATATCGGATTTCTAATTTCAGAGTATTCGGAAACAAGCGATGTATCGCTTCCTTTCGACGTGCAGGTGGGATTGACGTTTAAACCCGAGCACATGCCGGTCAGGTTTTCATTGAGCGCCTATAATTTAACAGGAGAAGGTGACTACTTTGATCCGAAAGATGGGGATCCGGAACCAGGGACCCTGGATAAGATCCTGCGACTTTTCAACTTTGGCGCGGAAATACTTGTTCATAAGAATGTAAACCTGATGATCGGCTATAACTATCTTGTCCACCAGGAATTGAAGTTGCCGGACGCTGGGGGAGGATCGGGGCTTTCATTCGGTTTTTCAGCGATGATAAAAACGTTTGAAATTGTTTTTAGTCGCAGTGCTTACGTTGCAGGGAATGCAGGATATGCATTTACGCTGTCGAAAAATATTGATAACATGATGAAGAGACGAAAGATATGATGGATCCAAATTATTTGACACCGAAACAGATCGTCGAAGAACTCGACAAATATATTATTGGCCAATATGAAGCTAAGAGAAATGTCGCTATTGCATTGCGAAATCGCTGGCGTCGGATGAATGTCAATTCGGATATCCAGGCTGAGATTGTGCCAAACAACATACTTATGATCGGCGCTACAGGCGTCGGTAAAACGGAAATCGCTCGACGCCTCGCCAAGATCGCGGATGCACCCTTTGTTAAAGTGGAGGCGTCGAAGTTCACAGAGGTGGGCTATGTAGGCCGTGACGTGGAAAGTATGGTACGTGACCTCGTGGAGCAATCCGTAAACATGGTGAAAGCGAGGAAGAAGGAAGAAGTGAAGGAAAAGGCAGCTCAGGCCGTGGAAGAGATCATACTGGATGCTTTGATACCTCCGATCCGACAACAGACTTCCCGTTCAGGCGGATCTTCCGTGCAGGATAGCTCTTCAGCGGAAGTTCCGACCAATGATGCAGAACTCAATGAACGTACCCGGAATCATTTCAGGGAGAAAATTAAGAAGGGTGAGCTCGAAGACCGTAAAATTGACATCAACATTAAAGGAAGCGGTAGCCCTAACGTTGGAATGGTTGGTGCCGGTATGATGGACGAAGTGTCCATGATGAACCTTCAGGAGATGATCAATGGCATGATGCCAAAGAAAGCAAAGAAGAGGAAGGTTAAAGTATCGGAGGCAAGGCGTATACTATTGGAAGAGGAAGCTGCAAAGCTTATCGATATGGACGAAGTGAAAGAGGAAGCGATTCGAAGGGCGGAAGATGCAGGAATCATTTTCATAGATGAAATTGATAAGATAGCGTCCGGAGGTAAGAAAGGCGGCGGTGGTCCTGATGTAAGCCGGGAAGGCGTTCAACGCGACTTGTTGCCGATTGTGGAAGGCAGTACCGTAAATACAAAGTATGGGGTAATTAAGACCGACCATGTCCTGTTTGTTGCCGCAGGGGCTTTCCACATGTCAAAGCCCTCGGACCTGATACCAGAGCTCCAGGGCCGGTTTCCTATCAGAGTGGAGCTTAATAATCTCACAAAAGAGGATTTTATCAGGATACTCACGGAGCCCAAGAATGCACTCACTAAGCAATATCAGGCTCTATTCGAAGCCGAAGGTGTAGAGGTAATGTTCACAGCCGACGCAGTCGAGGAAATTGCTAGCACCGCCTTTAACATCAATTCCGAACTCGAAAATATCGGGGCACGAAGGTTGCATACGGTGATGAGTAAGTTGTTGAATGAATTCCTTTTTGATGTACCGGACAAGATATCCCCAAATGCCAGGATATCAGTAGACGCTGAAATGGTAAAATCAAAATTGGCGGGATTGATCAAGAACAGGGACCTGAGTGAGTACATCCTTTAATGAAATTTTTTTTCTTCATATGTTTTCTCTTTCCGGTGTGTTGGCTCTCTGCTCAAGATTCGGCCAGGATCACCTCTAACACACCGAACAAATATGATTCGGTGCGGTCGATTTATATCAAGACCTATACAGACCACTTCTTCGTGTGGCCCGTATTAAAGCAGCGTCGGTTGGATTACGAAATTTCGGACCTCCCGGAGAGGAACAAGAGATTATTATACAAATCCAACAGTCCATATTCGCTTGGATTAGGTGCCTACTTGTTCGAGGTAGCCCTGGAATTTACAGTAGCAATACCACTTGCAGAACAGAGCAAGGAAATATACGGACCATCAGACGCTAGTGACATTCAGGTAACCTTATTTACAAAAAAGTGGGGTCTTGATTTGTTCAGGCAGAAGTACAGTGGATTTTACATTGATGATCCGACAATAGACATTCCTAACAGTACTCCATATCCGCAACGGGCAGACATCGTATCCAAGAATACAGGTGTAACGTGGAGCTATATCTTCAATCACAAGAAGTTTTCACTGCGCTCAACAAACAATTTTGCAGACCGACAGATCAAGAGCGCCGGATCATTTATCCTTTTCACCACGATTGCGGGCTTTAGAACATCCGGAGATTCGGCCATTGTCGGCGATGCCTACCGCGACTATTACGGTGTTGATGCAAAGGTACGGCAGATTAAATCTACCTCCTTTAGTATTGTTCCGGGTTACACGTATAATCTTGTGCACAAGGGATTCTTTCTTACAGGTACTCTTGGCATAGGACCTGCACATAATTGGTTATCCTACCACGCAGAAGACGGGACTTCGAAAGACGACATAGAATTCCGGGCATTCTTTGTAGCACGTGTAGCCCTAGGGTATAGCAACGATCGTTTTTTTACCGGACTTACATTTGGGTCACAGGGAGGAAATATAAAGTTCGATAGTATTCAGCTTACGAGTTCCAGCGGAACTTTCAAGTTTTTGGTTGGTTACCGATTCCGTGAGACTGGCTTTCTCAAGAAGCGATTGGTTGATTTGCCGAGGGCGTTCGGTTTCGATATTTAATCTTCCTTGCTTTTTGGATAGTCGAAAAACAGCATCTTTCCTTTACCCCAATTTACATCTGCCCACGTTTCAGAGTCGAACTGAAAAGCAACGACTCCGCAGGTAGGGATATTGTCGATATCTTGTTGTCCATCCATAAGAGAATTTACAAATTCGCTAAGGCCTGGGTTGTGGCCGAATATCATAACCGTCTTGCGGTTATCCTTAAGTTCTCTTACAACAGTTAGTATTGTTTCTTCATCTGCATGGTATAACCTACGGTCTGTCTTAATATCATCCTTTGGATAGTTCAAGACTTTTGCAATTTTCTTTGCAGTGTAGTACGCGCGTTTTGCAGGGCTTGATATCATCTGGTCGACGTGGATGTCCTTTTCTTTCAAACGTTTCCCCATACGCGGAGCGTCCCGTTTGCCCCTTTCGTTCAATGGTCTTTCAAAGTCATCGACGTTGGAAGCATCCCAGCTGGATTTGGCGTGGCGAATAACAAACAGTGTTTTCACGGAGGATAAAAGGGGGTTTTGATGTTTAAATTTAATTCCAAAAGTCCTAATATCTTATCTTAGCGGCTCATGTCGAAGAGAAAAAAAATACGCAGAAAGATCAGATATTCTTTGGTCTACCGGTTTGTTCAGTTCTTTATATTCCTTTCGAATGTGCTTCCACGTGTCGGCTGGTTGAAGTTTAGTGGCGTTCTGGGGAGGATAGCCTACGTTTTTGCCGGCAAAACAAGGAGGCTCGTTATCAGTAACCTTAAGTACGCTTATGGCTCAGAAAAAACTGAAAAGGAGATCAGCAAGCTTGGATGGAAGGTCTTTGAGTTGTTAGGAAAAAATACCGGCGAAATGTTACGTGCAACGCGCGTCAAAAACCTCGCTGACCTTGAGGGATTTCTTACCACGTATGGCCTGGAGAATTATGAGACAGCAATAAAGAAGGGCAAGGGCGTGATCTTTCTGACTTGCCATCTGGGGGCCTTTGACCTTCAGGTGAGCAACATGGCTTTACGTGGCTTGAATCCGAACATCATCGGTACGCCCCTAAAAGATGAACGGTTGAATGAATTGTTGTGGGACTACAGAAACAAGTACGGCGCAATAGCTATCGAAAGGGGGAAAGAGACGTTCAGGCTCATTAAGGTGCTTAAGTCAGGCGGATCTGTTGCATTGCTTATCGATCAGGACACGCGCGTGAAAACCCGCTTCGTTAATTTTTTTGGAAAGCCTGCAGCCACTCCGGTAGGAGCGACGGTGCTGGCCATGAAGACGGGAGCTGCTGTTATTCCCACCTATATCCACCTTGGAAGCGATTGGAAACAGCAAATGCATATTCTGCCCGAAATTCCTATGCGCATAACCGGTAACGAAGAAGAGGATATGGTGTACAATACTCAGGTGCTGACAAACTTCATTGAGGCCGTCATCAGGAAGCATCCCGAACAATGGGTCTGGATGCATAAAAGGTGGAAGACAAAGCCGGGTGAGGAGATTAGCTAGCTGCCTTGCTACCTGGTTACCCAGCCACACCCACGATTAACAATTAACGATTAACGAACGATTAACCCACCTTCGCTGAAGCAGCTTCGGTGGGCGCAGCGAATAATACTATTTCTTAAATATAAAATATACCGCGAGCACCAGGAACACAAGACCGATAAGATGATTCGTTCTGAATGATTCGTGTCTGAAGAATAGAATGGAAAAAATAACAAATACTAACAGCGTAATTACCTCCTGGATCACCTTGAGTTGAAGTAGTGAGAACGGTCCTCCGTGTTCGCGAAATCCAAGCCGGTTTGCCGGAACCTGAAGAATGTATTCAAACAATGCAATTCCCCAGCTGATCAGTATGATTGAAATAAGGCCAAGGTTCTGACTCCATTTCATATCCTTAAACTTCAGGTGACCATACCACGCCATTGTCATGAATGCGTTGGAGAGGATGAGGAGAATTATGGTGTAGAGACCCCGCATGACGTAAGTCGTTAAACGTTAGCCGTTAATCGTGTGAGTGGGAGTGAGAGTGAGAGTGATAGTGAGTGTGAGTGTGAGTGTGAGTGAGGGTGAGGGTGTGAGTGGGTGTGGGTGTGGGTGTGTTAACCGCAGAGGCGCCGAGACGCAAAGTTTCCGCAGGGTTCGGCATTGAACATTTGGTGTTTAGCCGCACCTACACCAACGATTAACCCTCCACCTACGCTCAAGGAGCTTTGGTGTCCAATACGTTTAACGATTAACGGATAACGATTAACGGATAGCGATTAACGGATTCCCAACCTACTTAACAAGTTTCTTATACCTGATACGGTGTGGCTGTTCGTCGCCGAGCCGTTTCCGTTTATTTTCTTCGTATTCGCTAAAGCCGCCTTCGAACCAGAACACCTGCGAATCACCTTCGAAGGCTAGTATATGGGTACAAACCCGGTCGAGGAACCACCTGTCGTGGGAAATGATCACGGCACAACCACCAAAGTTCTCGAGCGCTTCTTCCAATGCGCGGAGCGTGTTGACATCGAGGTCGTTAGTCGGTTCATCAAGCAGCAACAAATTCCCGCCCTGCTTTAAAGCGATCGCGAGGTGAACACGGTTTCTCATTCCACCTGATAACTCTTTCACTTTCTTCTGCTGGTCCGTTCCGTTAAAATTGAACTTGCCCACATAAGCCCGTGAGTTGATCTGCTTCCCGCCAAGTTCCATTAATTCATTGCCCCCCGTTATCGCCTGCCAAACCGAATCTTCCGGACTCAGATCATCGTGCTCCTGATCTACGTAAGCGATACGGACTGTCTCGCCAACCTGGAAGGTACCCGCATCCGCCTTCTCCTTTCCGATGATCATCTTGAAAAGTGTGGTCTTACCTGCTCCATTGGGTCCGATGATACCAACTATTCCGGCTGGGGGTAGTGAAAACGTCAAATTTTCATATAACAGTTTGTCGCCATACGCTTTTGCCACGCCGGTAGCCTCTATTACCTTGTTTCCCAAACGCGGTCCGGGTGGAATGAAAAGCTCAAGCTTGTCTTCCTTCTCACGGGTTTCCTGGCTCAATAATTTCTCGTAGGCACTCAGACGTGCTTTTCCTTTAGCATGCCTTCCCTTTGGATTCATTCGAACCCATTCAAGTTCCCGCTCTAACGCCTTCTGACGCTTGGATTCAGTTTTTTCTTCCTGCGCCAACCTCTTTTGTTTTTGATCCAGCCATGACGAGTAATTTCCTTTCCAGGGAATTCCTTCGCCACGATCAAGCTCGAGGATCCAACCCGCGACATTGTCCAGGAAGTAACGATCGTGAGTAACTGCAATGACGGTACCCTTATACTGCTTGAGGTGTTGCTCGAGCCAGTCGACCGACTCAGCGTCGAGGTGGTTCGTTGGTTCATCCAGCAGCAGCACATCGGGTTCCTGTAACAGAAGGCGGCATAACGCCACGCGCCTTTTTTCTCCCCCGGACAGATACTCAATCTTTGCGTCAGACGGGGGGCACCTCAACGCATCCATTGCACGGTCCAGCTTCGTGTCCAACTCCCAGGCGTTCACAGCATCAAGCTTTTCCTGGATCTGACCCTGCTTGGTTATGAGTTTTTCCATAGCGTCAGGGTTTTCCATTAACTCCGGATCAGCGAACTTTTCATTGATCGCTTCAAATTCCTTTAAGAGGTCCACTACCTCTTTGACGCCTTCCTCGACAATCTCTTTCACAGTCTTGCTTTTGTCGAGCTTAGGTTCCTGTTCGAGCAGACCCACCGAAAAGGACAGGTCGGAAACGACCTCGCCCTGAAATTCCTTGTCGACACCTGCGATTATCCGCAGCAGGCTTGATTTACCTGATCCGTTCAAGCCGAGCACTCCGATCTTCGCTCCATAAAAGAAGGAGAGGTAGATATTTTTCAGGACTTGTTTGCTTGGGGGGTAAATCTTGTTAACCCCTGTCATCGAGAATATAATTTTTTCGTCGGCCATTCGTATTGTTGTTGTGGTGAGATTAGGCGAGGCTAAATGCACCTGCCCAAATAATTAAGGCGCAAATATGGCAAAAAATCCATTTGCTGATGGTATTATCCCCCTTTGCCGCAGGTTACATTTTTTCGGAGAAATCGATTTAAAATTGAACTTTCTGACCGCAGGAAAGGATAGGGGAAATAAAATTTGTTTTGATCAATTAAATTCTATTTTTGCGAAAAATTAAAGGAGGAACGAACCTTATGTATTGGACCCTTGAACTTGCCTCTTATCTCGAAGATGCACCCTGGCCGGCTACCAAAGATGAGTTGATAGATTACTCTATACGCTCAGGTGCCCCACTGGAGGTAGTTGAGAACCTCCAGGAACTGGAAGATGATGGTCAACCATACGAAAGTATTGAAGAGATATGGCCTGACTATCCGACTAAAGAAGATTTCTTCTTTAATGAAGATGAGTATTGACGTTTGTCTCGTTGAGTTTACATATTTGTGTATAAGAAGCTGGTCGTTGGCCGGCTTTTGTCATTTTCTGACGGTTTGATTATTCGCTCTGTTCTTCAACAACGCCTCAGCTATGATCAAATCTTCCGGTGTTGTGATCTTGATGTTCTCGTAACTTCCTTCAAATAATGAAATCAGGTGACCCGCACGCTCTGCTACGCTTGCATCATCTGTCAAGCTCGGATCTTCTTTCGATTCATAAGCATTCCTGATCAGTTCGACCTGAAATGTTTGAGGCGTTTGAATTAGTCGGAAACGTGAGCGATCTGCCGATCTCGTTGTATCCTGATCTGTAATTCGAATGGATTCTTTCAAACGTACAGAGGCTACAGCGCTCTTGTGCACAGCAGCGAGCCGAAACGAAGCTCCAATAATGTCTTCATTGATCAACGGCCGGAC
>DASVBA010000106.1:0-8317 GCA_036376095.1 Chryseolinea sp. | reverse complement strand
CGTTTGGTTTTAAACTACAGCAGCAATCTGTTTCGCCAGACGACTTTAATCCTCAATTCCTGAATAGTCCACCTGCCCGTCAGAATTACATGGCGAGAGTCGAATTTAAGCAACCGTTGTTAAATCTAGATATGATCCACCAACGCAAGGCCGCCAGGAAACAAGTGGATGTCTATTATTACAAAACAGAGTGGACGAAAGAGTACCTGAAATTTGAAATGCAAAAAGCCTATGCTCAACTTCAGCTTTCATATCAGGCGGTTAGAGTATTGAAGGAAGCGCTGATCACTTCTTACTCCGTCCTTAACACTTCCCAAAACCACTTTAAACAAGGCTACCTTCTAAAATCGGACGTGCTGCTCGCTCAGGTGCATGTGGCATCCCTCGAAAGCAAATTAGCCGAGGCCAATAGCGATGTTCGAAATGCCTCGGACTACCTCAGCCTGCTTATGGGCGTACACGGGGGAAATACAATCTTCGCAGTTGATACCCTGGAAAAAGTTGATGAAGCAACAACTGCTGTAGGAACCCAAGTCCCAGATGACAGAGCCGACCTTAAAGCGTTAGCGTCGGCACTAGGCGCCCAGGAGATCATGGTCAATGCTACGAGAATGTCCCTGTTACCCAAGCTAAACGCGTTTGGAAATTACACTTATAACGACAAAACTTTTGCCGGCTTCGGATCAGGATCGTATTTGATAGGGGTGCAATTATCGTGGAATATATTCAATGGTGCATCCTCTCTCCATCGAACTGCAGAACAAAGAATTGCCTATTCTAAAATTCAGCAACAACTCAGCTATCAAAAGGAGCAAAGCCAGGTTGAGCTGAACAAGGCGCTTCGTCAACTTCAAGATGCCCAGGTTGCCTTGCACCAACATGATCTCGCCATAGAACAAGCAGCCGAGGCGTTGCGAATTCTTGAAAACCGCTTTGAACAAGGACTGGCATCAGCAGACGATGTATTGAAATCGCAAACGGTTTTATCCCAACAAAAGCTGCTTGATGGCGAAACCGTCTTTAAATACAATACCATATGGGCTTATCTCAATTTTCTAACATCCACTAACGGAAATAAATAATGACCTTATGAACATCCATGTTAATCACCCCGGAATCTTCATGACATGCGCTATCCTTTTCTGTTCTTGTTCTCACCAAGACAAACGAAAGGATCAAAGCAACGACAAGCCAGTTGTCGTGCGCGTTGCGTCTCCTGTCCAAAAAGGGGGCGAAAAGATCATTCTTAGCGGCCAGGTGGAATCATGCGAGACTGCTTTCATTAGCACGCGAATGATGGGTTTCATTTCCAGCATAAAGGTTAAGCCGGGAGAACACGTTCACAAGAGTCAACTCCTTGTAACGATAAGTAACGAGGACATCGCGGCCAAACGTGATCAGGC
This sequence comes from Chryseolinea sp., assembly GCA_036376095.1. Taxonomy (GTDB): domain Bacteria; phylum Bacteroidota; class Bacteroidia; order Cytophagales; family Cyclobacteriaceae; genus Chryseolinea. The sequence goes on along the minus strand of DASVBA010000106.1, from coordinate 6,914 downwards.
GGCTGCAATGATTTCCGAGGCTGAGTTCGCTCTCAAGGATGCGGAACAAGATTTCGAGCGATTCAAAACACTGCATCAGCAACAGAGCGCATCCCAGAAAGAATTTGAAAACGCTGCACTGCGCTACCATTCATTCAAAGCAAAAACAGAAGCCGCCAAACAACTGAAAAACGAAGCAGACGCAATGCTTGCTTACTCCAGCCTAGTCGCACCATTTGACGGGATCATCACGCAAAAGTATGTTGACCAGGGAAGTATGGCCAATCCTGGTATGCCTATTCTGGTCATAGAACGTTCGGATTGCTATGAAGTGAGGGCTTCTGTTTCTGAAAATGAAATTGACAAGGTCCAAATTGGAATGAAAGCAACGGTCACAATCAAATCAACAGGAAAAACGTTCAGGGGAACGGTTCATGAGATCAGTCCATCGTCACAATTCACGGGCGGGCAATACGAGATAAAAGTGACGTTGCCAAAGGATGCCAGCGCAGGCATGTTTTCCGGAATGGACGCCACGGTAACCATATGCCTTGAAAATCAGTCCGGATTTAAAAGTCTGTATGTTCCCCTTTCAGCTATAGTTCACAGAGACCAATTGTCGGGTATTTATACGGTGAGCGAAGATACCACGGCACAATTGCGATGGCTTAAAGTCGGACGTGAGTTGGAAGGTCACGTTGAGGTCCTATCGGGTCTGAATCCAGGCGAAACATTTATCATACAAAGTGAAGGCAGATTGTATAGTGGCGCCGCCGTGTCTATAAGGTAGTCATCAGAAATTTTATGAGTACTGAAATGAAAGAAGGTCTATCCGGAAACATCGCAAAAGCATTTCTCCAGTCGAAGCTCACGATACTGTTGATGATCGCTTTTCTTCTTATTGGCGGGTATAGCACTTTATTTATCCCTCGTGAAGAAGAACCCCAGATAGACGTACCTACCGCCGATGTATTTGTCAGCTACCCTGGCGCATCACCCAGAGAAGTAGAAGCGCGTGTTTCGGTGCCGCTTGAAAAAATCATCTCTAATGTGACGGGTGTTGAGAACGTATACTCAACCTCCACGAAGGGCCAGTCGATGATCGTGATTCAATTTTTCGTAGGGGAGGATGTTGAACGATCGCTCGTGAAGTTATACAACGAGCTTATAAAAAGTATGGACAAAATGCCTTCCGGCGTCTCCATACCGCTGGTAAAAACCCGGACAATAGACGACGTACCCGTTCTTGGGCTGACCTTATGGAGCGCGACGTACGATGACTACAACTTGAAACAAATTGGCCAGGTACTTACTAACGAAATCAAAAAAATACCCGATGTAGCCTCGGTATCTATAATTGGTGGTCGTAGCCGTCAGGTAAGCGTAACGTTGGACAAGGATAAAATGGCGCAAAGCGGTGTTGACTTTTTATCTATTGCCAAACAAATCCAGGCAAGTAATGTACAGTTACAGGCAGGGGAGATGATCCGGGATGATTCGGTGGTCCTTGTTGAAGCCGGAAACTTCTTAAAAGATCCCAGGGAAATTGAAAACTTGATTATCGATAGCAATCAGGGACATCCAGTTTACTTAAGACAAGTGGCCACGATAGAGGATGGGCCCGAGCGACCTTCTCAATACGTGTTCTACGGAAATGGAGGTTACAATCAACAATCAGCTGGACAGAGTTTCAATTATCCCGCCGTGACTATTTCAATTTCTAAAAGGAAAGGGGCAGATGCAATGACTCTCTCAAGCCGCATCATCAGTAAGGTAGAACATTTGAAGAAAGAGCTGGTTCCTTCAGAAGTACATATCACCGTAACAAGGAACTATGGGGAAACGGCTTCAGAAAAAGTGTCTGAACTCTTGCTTCACCTTTTTGTTGCTATCATTGCTGTTACGGGGTTCGTTACACTCGCGATGGGCTGGCGAGGTGGACTAGTGGTTTTTTTGTCCGTGCCTGTCACTTTTGCGCTAACGCTCTTCAGTTACTATCTGTTGGACTACACACTTAATCGCATTACCCTGTTTGCGCTGGTGTTCATCACTGGAATTGTCGTCGACGACTCGATCATCATTGCAGAGAACATGCACCGGCATTTTAAAATGAAACGTCTGCCTTTCCTGCAAGCGGCAATCTTTGCCATCAATGAAGTTGGCAATCCCACCATCCTTGCTACGTTCACTGTCATTGCCGCCGTGTTGCCGATGGCATTTGTGTCCGGCATGTCGGGACCTTATCTCAGTCCGATGCCCATTGGAGCGTCTATTGCGATGATGCTTTCTTTAATCGTTGCCCTAACCTTAACCCCGTACCTGGGCTACATTTTTTTACGGCATAAAGGACAGGAGGGAAACGAACCAGTGGCATTGGAGCAATCAAAAATTTATAAGTTGTATAAGAGTTGCATCAGTCCACTTCTTGAAAGCAGGTGGAAGCGATGGGCGTTCACATCCGGCACGCTATTGGTCTTGCTTGGTTCCTTATCATTCTTCTATACAAAGTGGGTCACCTTAAAAATGCTTCCGTTCGACAACAAGAGCGAGTTCCAGGTCGTGATCGACATGCCGGAAGGAACGACGCTGGAAAGAACGTTTGTGGTAACACAGGAAATTACACATTACTTATCTAAACTGGCAATAGTAAAAAACTACCAGGGGTACGTTGGCACAGCTGGCCCGATCAGCTTCAACGGTCTGATGCGGCACTACGATCTGCGAAGTGGAAACAACGTGGCAGATATACAAGTAAATCTCGTTGACAAAAAAGAACGCCACATTCAAAGTCATGACATTGTGAAGCAACTTCGCCCTGCCGTCCAGGCCATCGCGAGGAGATACCATGCTAATGTTAAATTGGTGGAAATTCCACCCGGCCCGCCAGTGCTCTCAACTATTGTGGCCGAAATCTATGGGCCAGAGTACAAAGAGCAAGTCAACGTAGCCAATCAACTCAAAGAACTCATTGGCAGATCGGAAGGGATTGTTGATGTTGATTGGATGATAGAATCCGATCAGACGGAATACCGTTTTGAGGTGGACAAAGACAGAGCAATGCGTTTAGGAGTAGCGCCTGCCCACGTGACGGCTATCCTGAATTCGGCGCTATCAAATATGCCAGTCGGAGTATTTCACGACCCGGTTTCGTTCGATCCTGTAAATATTGTTTTACAACTGACGGATGCAGATAAAGGAAGTATCAACGAGATCAGGACCCTGAAAGTGTTGAGCTCCCGTGGAGACCCGATTCCGGTTGGAGACCTCGCGGCAATAACAAAAACCATTGTTGATAAGACCATCTACAGAAAAAATCAAAAAAGAGTGGTCTATGTTCTCGCTGATATGGCCGGCCGGGTTGAGGGTCCCTTATATGCAATGATGGATATTTCAGAAAAGTTGAAGGCGATTAAGTTACCAGTTGGTTACGAACTTCACGAATCGTACCATGATCAGCCGGAATTCGAAGACAACTATACACTGAAATGGGATGGGGAATGGGATATCACATACGCCATGTTCCGGGATCTGGGGATTGCATTCGTCGTGGTACTGGTGATCATTTACATCCTCATCGTTGGCTGGTTCCAGGATTTCAAGGTGCCGTTCATTATGCTTGCCGCGATACCGTTGTCAATGATCGGTATTGTGCTCGGTCATTGGCTGCTGAATGCCTACTTTACGGCAACATCGATGATTGGCTTTATTGCGCTTGCGGGCGTGATGGTGCGGAATTCAGTTTTGCTGATTGATTTTATCAACCTTCGTCTGGAACAAGGCATTCCGTTAATGCAAGCGATTATTGAAGCAGGCGCCGTTCGTATTACACCGATCCTATTGACTGCCGGTGCCGTGGCGTCTGGTGCTGTAATCATCTTGTTTGACCCCATCTTTCAGGGTTTGGCCATATCGCTCATGGGAGGGACCATCACGTCAACATTTCTGACGCTGTTGTTAGTGCCTCTCATCTATTTTAGAATGATGCGTGGACGTCGAATTCAAGTTGTTGAAAGAAGCAGAGTCACTCACGCCTCTTGAGGACTCCGCTCCGAACGAGTAGCTAACTTTGTGCTATCTATAAAACACTTCGAGCGACTTATCTTCACCTTTCCACTGCGCTATCCGTGCCAGCGATGTCACCAGCGGCTCCTGGATAAACGACGGCATGCCTTCCAGATAAGACCCGCTGTACCCAAGTAACAAACACATGTGCCAGGGGTTTTCAGTAAAGTCATTTTTCAACTGCCCGGTGTTGATCAACCCATAAGCCACCCGTAGTGTCTTCTCTAGTCCGCATGCCGGCGTTGTCTTCACCGTCATCAGCACCGTGGAATCCGTCTCATTTCGAAAATAGTGCATAGTCTCCCGGATAGCAGTCAGACTGTCACCCTCGTTTAGCCGGTGTGGTACATCCCCGATGTAGACCGTCAATGTGCCTTTAAGCACACTGAAATGTTCTTCAAAATCTTTATGATAATGAGGACCGTTTCCGCCATCGGGCTCAACCTCAACCTGGATAAGCTCGTATAAGTTTTGAGTTTCATGGGCGGTTTTGACGAAAGTAGCTGAATAATCGCCTTCGGAGTTCACGATAGTACGGTCTTTCCGGTCGCCAACTGTTAAATCGAGCGGCGGCAAGAAAGCGGCGAAGGCAAGCATGCCCAGAAATGAATAAAGGGCAATAAAAAACGGTAGTCCAAACAGGGCATAGGCGGCTTTGAGAAAAAAGTTCTTATCGGACTTCCAGATCCTGAAAATTCCGGCCGGAAGAAAGAAAAGAAAAAGGACGGATAATAAAGCGGTTTCCTTCAAGTGATTTTTGCTCGTTGAATTAGCGGCGTGTTTCATAGCATGTTTTTTATGCAAAGAAACGTGTACAAGTGAGCAACCTGCTTACGGAAAATGGATTTAGATTTATGATAAAGGGATAACTTATGGATAAGATCAGGACGTACGACTGGATGAAAAGCTTTGGCAGCATTAGCCAGCAAATGATTTATTCCAGCGACCGCTATTTTGAAGTGGTCACCGACGTGGCTGAACCTCATTTGGCTTCCGCTTCTTCATGGACCATCGGAATGTCAGGTCTCACACTCGATAATGTGGTCATACGACCCGAAAAAAAACTGGCGCTCGTTGATGTAATAGAACAGAAGAGCATTATGTCCTCGTTTGTTATCGCCGGAGAAGCGGACTCCACGTTTGATTTTGGTTCCAAACACGCGAACATTCAAAACAGCCGACACGGATTTCAATATTCCCCTGGCTATAAAGCGGAACACCGTATCGTTTCCGATCACTTTCACGCGCTTAGCCTCGATATTACGCCCCATTTTTTCCAAAGCCTGATGACAAGTTCTGATGGCGATATGAATGAACTCTTTAGTCATTTTGCCCAAGGCGGGTCAAGCCGGTCAGTCCTCATGGCGCAACCTCGCATGCTTGAGATCATCGCTCACATCATAAAGTGTCCATTTAAAGGAATTACCCGTTATCTTTTTATTGAATCAAAAGTCCTGGAGCTCCTGGCCCTGCAATTCGATCAGCTCCACAGCAATCATCCGCTGAAACCTGCAACGTCACGGGCCGATGTCGAAAAACTTTCCGAAGTACGAGATTATATAGAGTACAATTACCTGCAACCACTATCGTTAGCCACTCTTTGCCGAACGTTTTCGCTTAATGAATTCAAACTAAAAAAGGGATATAAGCAATTGTTTCATACCACCGTCTTCGGTCACATTAATTCCCTGAGAATGGAGAAAGCCCGACAACTTCTTTCGCAGCAACGCATGACCATTTCCGAAATCGCAGACTCCATTGGCTACAAGAATATCGGAAGCTTCTCAGCCGAGTATAAAAAACGGTTTGGGTATGCGCCCAGTAAATTCTGCAGGTAAGACGCCCACGAAATTCTCCTTAAGCTGACTTTGAGTGCTCTCACCACGAAATGGGAGAGAGGCTGTGTCCGTCTGGGGGTTAACCCCCGAAAAATCACTCACGGTCATTACAATTACGCCTTTCAATTTCTTTACCTTCGAGGCGGAGGAACTGCACAATACAACAGAAATGTATTACGAACTTTCAAAAGGGGAAAAGAAAATCGCGAGAGCCTGCATTGATAAAGCTCTGGAGGCAGAATTTTACGAAGGACTCGAAAGATTCGAAGCGATTCTCCAGGACTGGAGAAAAGGCAAATTTGCCAGTAATAAAGAAGCTTATCACCAGTTGTATAAAGCTGTTGATAGAAAAGATAATGCCATCAGCAAACGCTACGATAAGCTGGGAGGTTCCAGGTGGCTAATAACGGTAGCAGCGGTTTTACATGATGGTTACATTTCTGAAAACGATATAAAAGACTTCTCAGATCAAACCAAGGCTCTGATTAACGGCCTCATCAAGAATTGGAAAAATGAATGATCCGCGTGCGCGCCGTTGGAGCCAAAAAATACAATTATTTATAGACCTTAACCGCAAATTCTGACTTCGATGAATTCATTGTTTATACCTCATTTACTTTTTTACTACGGTGTCTTTCTGATCATATGCGGCATAGTATCCGTCGCGTTGATCGGATGGAAAGCTAAAACAGCCCTTGTTTCCGGTGGGATCTCGGGCGTCATTGTTATCACTATAGGGCATTTTATTTATGAAGGCTCGACCTTGGCGCAGGTCGCTGGCTTGCTTGTCTGCTTTGCTCTTTTTGTTGTTTTTTGTTGGCGTTCCGCAAAGACGTTGTTTACGTTGTTAGAACTAATTCCGGAGCGGAATCCGGAGCTTAAAGGCAAGGCCATTGCATTCCTCATCATAAGTCTTATGGCCGTGGTGACAGTTGTAGTACTCTTGCTGCAGTTGTCGACTATGGCAAAAAGCTAGAGCTTCTTCCCAACATGCGGCGATTACCAATTTCCAAAAAGAGTCGATTGCTAAAGTCC
>DASVBA010000101.1:0-4518 GCA_036376095.1 Chryseolinea sp. | reverse complement strand
CGACTTTGGCAGTATCGTCATTAATCTTTACCGTCCAGGCTTTCAATGCCGAGCAGCCGGTCTTCGCAGGGTCAAAATAAAAGACCGTGTCCTGCCCTGTCGCCTGCAGATTGTATTCACGTTGAATACCTAGAAAACCTTTTGAAAAAGAGAACCATAACGCATCGGGCGGCGAGGTAAGAGTAAATTGTTCTTTACTGCAAGCTTCAAGGACTTCGGTTTGCACATTGGCGCATGCAACGCTTTCTCCGATACATAATGCTCCGGCGTGCAGGGAGTTATCGACTGCCTGTACTAAAAAGTTGAATCCTGAAATTGATACATCCTTCAGCAGTCTGAAATTGTCAGTTCCATTATTGCCATGACCAACGTTAAGCCTACGCTCATTCAAAAGATCAAAAGAACCCGCCTGGTAAAACGGATTTCCTTCGAGGTGAAGATCGTATGTCAATGACGCTGTTGCAGTGTGATCGTCTGTGCTTTCTTCCCAGTAAATAAAAACCCGATCATAAATTGACACGGCTATTCCTTTCTTGGGAATGCCAGGAGCAAGATTCTTTTTCGCAGGTCGGTTTTCATAAAAGACGATGTCAAGCTGATCATTTTCTATGACCTGGACCAGATCAAGATCACCGTCGTGCTCAGCATCGCCAAACTGTTGACTCACCAGATTCTCTGAAACGAGAACAGTAGAATCATTGCCGTAATTAATAATGTTTGAAGTGTCGCTCACGGCATTCTTTCCAAGGTAATGCACGTCAACTATTCCGTCCGAGTTAAAGTCTGCCGCAAACAGGCGGGGTTCATGAAGCGTGATCGGATAGCCCTTCGCAATGTAAGCGCCTGCGGTGCTTTCGTATAGCGTTGATTGAAGAACTCCATTATTATTCTTGCTCATTAACAATACATCAAAAGTTCCGTCAGAATTAAAGTCACCCGATGTGCTGGCACCGACGCGTTGTGAAGGGAGATAAGGTTTGAAGTACAGTCCTCCTTGATTGATCAGAAATCCGGATGTTGGGGCATTTGCTCCTGTGACTCCGCTGAAAAATATGTCTTGCCTGCCGTCGACATTGGCATCTACTATTTCCAGTGCGCTGGCATTGATCAAGAGCGTATCATGTGCCACTTTCCAACTAAGTTCACTTTCCTGTTTCAATATCCTCAAATGAACATTACCGCCTTCTATTCCACTTACGATCCATTCGGGGCGGGCATCGTTATCCAGGTCGGCGGATTTGATCCACGAGAATGAAGGTGCAGCCAGTACTTTCTCTTCAAACTCGAACGAACCAAGGTTGAGATAGATCACGGTGGAGGGAACACTATTTTTTTCACCCGATACGACCACATCCATCCTGTTGTCATGATTGTAGTCCATCAACATGGCACAACTAACCGAGATCACTGTCCTCTTTTTAGCATGCAACAGTGGTACGGAAACAGTGTCCCCTTTTATAAACTGAAAATAAGTTTTACCCGATTGTGCTTTCGACACTAAGAGTATGTCAAGCAGTCCATCGTTGTCGAGATCGACCCACATCGGTTGTGACGCCTGAATGGTATCAGGCAATTGAATTTCAAATTGCTTATGAAATTGCTGCGCGAATCCATTTAAGCCTGTCAGTACAAGAAGCGATATCACCAATAACTTTTCCATTTCACCGGTTCGTGTTAATTTTTTGGATCTGAAAAGTGAGCGGTATAGACATCTTGCTCGAAACGGGTTTTCCATTCAAGGTCGCTGGTTTCCACAATGGCATATTTTCAATGAGTCGCCGCGCTTCTTTGTCGAACGGCTCACCCAGCGATTGTTTAATTGTAATGTTTTCAGGTTTACCCTCCGTATTTACAACGAAGGAAACAGTTTCAACTCCTTGTACAGAGTCCTTCAACGCTTGAGTGGGATAAACCAAATTCGAATTAAAATAAGCATACAGATCAGAATAACCTTTCACGGGTTCCGCCTGAACATAAATATCTTCTGTTGGTGTCTTTTCATTTCCTTGCGACGCGGGTTCTTGTTGATTTGCAGGCGAAGATGCTATCTGGGATTTTTCAACCGTCTTTGACTCTGCTTTTTGAGGCGATACGATGGCCTCTTGCTTCGAAAGAGCTGGTTCAGAGGACGTTACAGTTGAAGTTTCGGCGTCGGCAACAACAACATTATCAGGTTGTTCAACTTTTTCTGCTGGATAATTGAAGATCAGCCAGCCGACCAGACCTGTGAGGGCAATAGCGGGAGCTAGCCACCTAAGATAATGATACCTGGGTTTTCCCGCCACCAACTTTTTATCAGTCATAAGGCGATCGAAGTCCATGTAACTCCGTATTTCTTCGTCCGATAGTTGTGGCCGCTGTTCCATTATTTTAATTTTTTGCTTCATCTTGATTTCAAGAAAAGTTTTTTCATTTTTTCAAGTATCCGATACACCCTGACCTTTGCATATGTTTCAGAGATACCGAGGATATCACCAACTTCTTTAAAGGGTCGCTGCTCAAAAAACCGTAGTTCGATTATTTGTAGCTCGTTCACCGACAACTTCTGAAGTATTGAAGGAAGTTGTTGCCGCAGATCTTCCAATCGTGTTTCAGCAGTGAGCTCTTCGTAGAGATGGTCAACCATTCCTTCCTCCATACTAACAAGACGATACCGTTTATTCTTACGAAAGAAGTCATTGCATTCATTGAGCGCGATCCTGAATAGCCATGAAGAAAAAGGTAACCCGCGGAAAGAAAATTTATTGATGTTCAGCAACGCTTTTAGGAACACTTGCGACGTTATATCCGCAGTCAGCGATTTATCACCCACGCGGTGATGCACAAAGAGGAATATTCGCTTAAAATACTTTTCATACAAGGGTCTAAATGCTTCTGAATCAGCTTGTGATTTAAGGATCAGTGATTCTTCATCCTTAAGCTCATCTTTGTGCCGAATATTTTCTTTTAACACGAATGATTCTTTTAACATATTGAAATTCAACTCCTAAATGCAGAATTCCCAAAAAGATACAGCAGTTTAAAAATTAAATGTTCTTGACGCGGATTTAAGTGATAACTTTTATAGCGATCTTAGCGTATTGGCTTTAAACAATGTTGGCTTATGAAAACGCTTACTAAAATTCAAATCAATCCCATACATCGCGATCTACTCATCGCGCTGATAGCTGGATTTACAATGGCTGTCGTAATTGTCTCGGCAGCGGTCATCGTAATAGGATGACAAATAGAAAAGGCCCCCCGACAAACTCGAGGGGCCTTTCTTTTTAAAGTCAATTTATTTTAAGCTTTTATCGCCATTTCAGGACGAGCGGATACCCACTCTTCACCATCTTCAAATACCTCTTTCTTCCAGATCGGCACTTTTTCTTTCAAGGTGTCAATAATGTATTGGCAAGCTTCAAACGAATCCTTGCGATGCGGAGTGGATACAGCAATAGCAACAGAAACTTCCCCAGGCCGCAATGTTCCGATCCGGTGGCTTACTGCCCAACCCAACAAGGGCCATCGGTGCGAAGCATCATCAATTATTTTCCTGATTTCAGCGACTGCCATAGTTTCATAAGCTTCATACTCGAGCCAAACCACATTTTTTCCGTGGGCATTGTTGCGAACCGTTCCGACAAAAACATTAACAGCTCCGGCATTTAAGCTCGAAGCTGTATCAATAACTTTCTGAACATCGATGTGCTTCTCGGTTATCTTAATCATGACTTAGAGGGTTGGTTGAACAAAATATTGATGGGTAAATGAAGGTAAATAATTAGTGTTCAAATCACAAAATAAATTACAACTAACCACCGCTTACGGGTGGTATTAGGGCTATTTCGTCCGTAGGTTGCAGCACACGGTCATCGTCAGCATAGTCGTTGTTGACCGCTACAAAAAGGGACTTGAGGCCTGACAGCTCCGGAAACCGCTCGCTAAGCTCTTCTTTCAATTCACCGACTGTAGTGCCGCGGATCTCAATTGTTGTGTCCCTCCCACCCAAAAGGTCCTTTGTTATGCCAAATGCTCTGATCTTATACCGGTTCATTCCTTCGTTCTTTTTTAATATGACAACGCTTTTTTCGCATCGTTCGTCACAATTCAAGGCAAAATATCCCATAATTCCTTATCAGAACAAGCCGTTTCTGTCCCCACTGGTCAGGATTACGTACAGAATACCGCCAACGGCTAATGGACAACGTCAAACGGTGATTATATAAAGAGTAACCTTTCCTACCTTTACACAAGAGACTATATTTAACCGTGAATACCCTTTTCGATAATCATGGACGTCCGATAAACTACCTCCGGCTGGCAGTCACCGACCGCTGTAACCTGCGGTGTTTTTATTGCATGCCGGAAGAGGGGATACGCTACATGCCCAAGAAGGACCTGCTGACGTTCGAGGAGAACACACGTCTCATTTCGATAATGGCATCTATGGGGATCACCAAAGTCCGGTTGACAGGGGGCGAACCTTTTGTACGCACCGATCTTATGAAACTGATCCGCAACATCGTTGAGATCACA
>DASVBA010000093.1:0-10474 GCA_036376095.1 Chryseolinea sp. | reverse complement strand
GGAGAAAACGTATTGATGGTATCGTTATCCTGAATCACCGTGTTGGCATTTCCCGGGCGAATGACGACGATCTTATTTCCCACCAGACCATCAGACCCTACAAAGGCCGTTGCGTCTTTTTTAATAAACTCATTTTGTTTGTCACGTAACGACATCTCCACTACTACCCTGCCCTCGGCGACAATTTGTACATGCTTAACAGTACCTATTTTGACGCCGGAAAGCCAGACCTTGTCACCCTCTTTCAATCCTTCGATGTTGCGGAATACAGCCGATACATTAAACGTTTTATTAAAGAACGTGCTTTCGCTGCCTATGTAAAACAAGGCTATCGCAAAAAGGATCAGCCCTAAGAGTACAAATGCACCGAGTTTCATATTCTGTTTTAATTCCTGCGTTTCCATATTATTCAATTAATAGTTAAAGAAAGACTGCAACTCTTCCGGGTTCTGTTTCTTGAGTTCTTCGAATGTTCCCTCCAGCTTATTGACACCATCGAATAACGCAACAATGCGATCCGATACCTGCCTGGCGCAGCTGAGATCGTGCGTGATGATAATGGAAGCTGTGTGATACTTTTCACGGACTGATAGTATGAGCTCATTGATTTCTGATGCCGTTTCGGGATCCAACCCGGCAGTGGGCTCGTCGTACAACATAATCTTCGGGTTGAGGATCAGTGTCCGGGCAATGCCAACCCTCTTTTTCATTCCCCCCGACAGCTCGGCTGGACTCATATTAATCGCGGACTCCAGACCAACATCTTCAAGGCTTGTCCTAACAAGCTTATTCAACTTCGTACGGTCGTAAATTTTGAGATTACGCTTCAAGGGAAACTCAAGATTTTCCCTAACCGACATCGAGTCGTACAATGCACTGCCCTGAAACGAAAAGCCCACCTGCAACCTGAGTTCGTTAAGTTCTTTAAGCGACAGTGAGGGAACATCGTAGCCGAGCACATTGATCTCGCCCGAATCGGGCTTCAGTAATCCTACCATACATTTGATCAGCACGGATTTTCCTGTTCCTGACTTTCCTAGAATAACGAGATTTTCTCTTTCCATCAGGTCAAGGTCTACGCCAGAAAGCACTTTGCGGTCGCCGAAACTTTTATACAGTTTTCGAACCTTTACGACGGATGCTACGTCTCCCATAACATTTTCGACAATGGCGGGTTGTTCTTTCATGGCCTGAATAGATTTAGTATTTGCAGTCCCATCAGGTCCACAACAAAAATGAAGATCATTGAAACCACTACGGCGGTGTTGGCTGACTTGCCGACGCCGGTAGTCCCCTGCTCCGCATGATAGCCCGCATAACAACTCACAATGCCGATGGCGAATCCAAAGAAGGCCGACTTGATGAGGGACGATGTAATGTCTAGTAAGGAAACTACACCGGCCACCTCACTGAAATACAAGAGAAATCCGGTATTATTAATGGCGTTCGTCATCACAAGCGAACCTAACAGCGCAACGACATCCGCAAAAATCACCAGGATCGGGAGCATCAATGTCGTCGCCACCACTCTTGACACTACCAGGTAGGCAAAAGGACGAGTGCCCGAAACTTCCATTGCGTCGATCTGCTCCGTCACTTTCATGCTCGCTAGCTCTGCACCGATATTAGAGCCAAGCTTGCCTGCGCAGATCAGTCCGGTGATCAAGGGTCCCAGCGATCGTACGACAGCTTGAGAAACCAGGGAAGGAAGCCACGATTCGGCTCCGAACGATGCGAGTGACGGACGCGACTGTTTCGTAAAAACTATTCCTGCGAGAAACGATGTGAATGCAATCAAAAACAACGATTTGTTTCCAACGAGAAAACATTGCCTTAAAATTTCTTTTATTTCAAACGGAGGCGCAAATGCGTTCCTGAAGAAATGCATTGTGAACCGATAGATCTCGGCAAGTTTTGGCAGAAAGGTTTTGAGACTCATCCAGCTTTATTTTGAATGTATACTTCAAAATAATGTGCCAGCTATTTATACCCTGAAGCGATGAAAATGAATGTGTTTGTCACTTCCAACCTCTGAAAAGTGTGGAAGTTATTACACACTTTACCGGGTGTTATTTGCGGTTCCGGAGCGCTTTTGATCGTGGACCTTAGTTGCCTCATCAATAGAATGAGTCGTGTATAGCTGGTGTTCTTTCTTGGCTAATTTCGAAAGTCTGATATAAAACTTTTTCAATACTTCCAGTTCATCTTCGGTTAGATCCTCAACGTCGATCAGCCGGTTGCTCGCATTCTTCTGACACGCAATCAGCTCATTGAGCTTAAGCTGAAGCGCTATCGTGTCCTTATTTTGTGATTGCTGTATTACAAACACCATTAAAAACGTGACTATCGTTGTGCCGGTATTGATTACCAGCTGCCACGTGTCGGAATAATTGAAGATCGGGCCGGTGACAGCCCAGAGAATTACCACGCAGATTGCGACAATAAACGTTGCCGGCCTGCCCGTTGCCCTGGTAACAAGTTTAGCGATCTTGTCAAACCACTTGATCAATTTAGGTTGCCTGGATTTGCTTGCTAGCGGAGGCTTTGAGAGCGCCTTTTGGGAGTGTTTAGTTGATGTTTTCATAAAATTTTCAGGATCCTCATTAATATTTTCTCATCGGTAGAAAGATCAACCGCATCTTGATTTGTTTCGCTGTCATCCAGCTCATCCAGGTATTTTTGGAGCTTGTTCTCTTCATACAGTGTGATGATATGCGGATGAACGTAATACTTCCGGCAAATTGCGCGCGTGTTTCCCAATCGAGCGCTTACTTCGTCGAGTGCGTTGATTATGTTTTTCTTTATGTCACTTTGCTCAGCGGTCTTGTCCACGCACTTCAGGCAGTTCAAGAAGGCCAACGTTCCAGCCCATGTCCTGAAGTCCTTCGCTGAAAACTTTTTCCCCGTCGTTTCCTGGATATATTCGTTGACCATACCAGAGTCAATCGACCTGCGAACGCCGTCGCCGTTCACATACTGAAACAACTCTTTGCCAGGAATATCCCGGCAAGCTTTTACGATTCGTGCAAGCCGCTTGCTACGGATTGTGACAGAATGAAATATTCCTTTCTTGCCTTTGAAAGAAAACTTGAGCTTGGTCCCGTTTATGTTTACATGGTCGTCCTTGAGTGTGGTAAGTCCGTACGATCCATAAAGTTTTTCGTATTCATTGTTGCCCACCCGTATTAATGTACGTTCCATCAGGCGGGCAACTGTGGCCAGCACTTTCTCTTTTGTCAATTCGGCGGATGTCAGGTCCTTTTCAATCCGCTTACGCAGCCGTGGCAATGCCTTTCCAAATTCATATAGGTGCTGAAACTTTGTTTCGTTCCGGACGACATTCCAGTCCTGATGATATTTGTATTGTTTTCTCCCAAGGGCATCATAACCCGTAGCCTGGATATGCCCATTTTCTTTGGAACATATCCATACGTTTGTCCACGCAGGCGGGATAGCCAGTTTTTTAATTCTTCGAAGTGTAGAGGGGTCGGAAATTCTTCTGCCATTGATCGTGAAAGTGAATCCTGTGCCTTTTCGTTGACGGCTGATTCCCTTTATCGAATCACTGACGTAATGAAGGCTTGCAACTTTGGCTGCCCGTTCATAATTGCGATGTATTTTAACGGACTCGTCACGCCTTATTGAGCCCATTTCCATTATAATCGTCCTTGAGAAATACTCGACAGAATTAATGAAGATACTGTTACAAGCAGAGTAATACTCGAAGTGACAACGGTTGTCCAGTCATTGTGGAGGTAACCGTAACAAATCCTGTTAAACGTTATCGTGGGCAGTTCAACCGGTGCCCAGATCCTGCGATTCGAAACCTTCTTTTCTGTCTTATTTATACTGGCTGTAACCATGGCAGTCAACTACGTTATAAGTCTTTACATTTAAACTTTCTTTTGAATATCCTCCACGGCGGTCACAAACTTGGAGACCCGTGCATCCGCGTAAGCACCATATGCATCGATCAACAATCCTTTCCTTCCGTCCATGGTTTCTATCAAATAAAGAATTGAATTATCCTGCGGATCGGAGTATCCTTCAAACCGGAAGAAATCATCGATCCTCACATCCGTCGGTGCATAAAACTTCCCGTCTGTCTCGGTTGTTAAACCTGCTGATGCCATCTTAAAGTTCTCAGAGTATCCGCGCTTAACGGCATGATCTATAGCTTGATTCAGCGTCGCCATTTTTTCTGTCGCTGACATTTTTGTTTTCATATTCAATTGCTTTTTTCTACAGAACACTAGTTGAAAAGCCTGCCAGAGAAAAAAGCGCCAATTGGAACAAAAAAGAGGGTGGTTATGTGGAAAACCATCCCCAGTAAGGATAGAAAGTTGAAACATTCCACAACTCTTTTGCCTTATATATTAAGTCGCTTGCATTAAAAATGAAAAAGGGCCTTCGTGGCCCTTTTATGCTGTAAGAATGTATTCCACTTTTACTCCACTTCCTCTCCGACTTCACATGCCATTTGATTGATACGTTCAGCCAGGTCATTCAGCAGTTGATCCGCTTCAGCCTCTTCATCCTTGGTTTCTTCAAGTAGCTGGGCGCATTGAGCTTTGCCTAAAACCTTGGCCATAGTCCTCAGGGTGCCATAAGCCGAGATCTCATAGTGCTCAATTTTCTGTGCTGCTGCAATAAGTCCCGCATCCCTGGCATGGCCCTCACTTAACTCTTCGATGACTTCCTCACCTTCCTTTACCAATCCTTCCATACCTGGACACTTTTTCGCGGAAGCTTTCTTATCGATCAACTCAAAGCACTGTTCAATTCGCTTCACTTGCTGTTCAGTTACTTCGAGATGGTGGTCGAATGCGGCCTTCAAATCTTCGTTGAAGCTTGCTCTCGACATCTTGGGAAGCGCCTTGGTCAGGTGCTTTTCTGCCCAGTAAATATCTTTAAGCAAATCCTCAAAAATTTCTTCGAGGTTTTCCTTGGACGATTTTACGGGAGCCTTACGCTGCGGCGAAGGTCTTCCTGTTTTAGCTGTTTTTGTTTTCATGACGAATTACTTTAAAGTATGCATCAATGCCGTCAAATATAGTACCATGACCCTTAAGGGTTCGTAACAAAGGTTAGAGCCCAACGACTGAGCACCACCTTCCACAATCCGGAGGTTTTAACTCTACAAAGGCAAGCCAATAACGCGACACGTGTCGATCGACTATGAATGTTGAGGCGAAGCCTTCTTTTCCGGAGAAACAATTTTATCGTAAGTCAATACCTTGTGATCATCAGTCGTCCAACACTCAACCTCTAACGGATGAACTACCATCAGCGAAATTGACGGATCATCCAGACCCTTCGGGAACCAGGGCTTTATATAAGGATTGAATAGTTCCCTCATCTTTTCCTTATTCGAGTTAAGGTATGCCTTACCGCTGATACTCAGGAATGTGTTATTCGATTCCTGGGCATAAGTAATGAATATATTGTTCTTATTTTTATTCTTGGCACTGATAGCATTGCCCGTTTCTTTCGAGGTAAAGAACCATAGATTGCCATCGTCATCGATGTCTACATGGGACATAGGACTGAAGTGGATGCCATCTTCGCGATGCATTCCCAGCATACCGACCCTGCTTCTCGCTACTATCTGCTTCAATTTTTCGATGTGATCGTACATAATCTCTTTTGGCATTTATCGTTCAAATTTGAAATACTCCAAAAACTTATTCGATCTGCCCGCCAATGCATCGGATATCATCTTCATCCCCATTACGCTAAAGGTTATGCCGTTGCCCCCAAAACCAAGTACAAAATAACTTCTGGGGAAATCAGGATGTGGCCCAATGTACGGAAGCGAATCTTTTGTCACGCCGTAGGTTCCCGCCCAGCAAAAATCAGGAATGATGTTCACTGTTGGCATAAACTCGCTAAACATCTCCATCAGAGCCAGTGTCTTTTTTTCAATCAAGCTGTCTCGTTTTATGGGATGTTTAAAGGGTTCGTCGGCACCGCCAACGATTATTCTTTTATCGGAGGTGCTTCTCATGTAGAGATAAGGATCTTGCGTATCCCAAAAAATCGTATTGCTTAAATGACTCGGCAGGCTGGCCATAGGTTCAGAGACGCAGGCGTATGTGCTATTAAGGTTTACGATTTTATCCCCCAGGAGACTATTTGTTTCGTAGCCGGTTGCATACACGATTGCATCGGTTGTGATCAGGAATGAATCTTCCGTGTACACATAGTTTTTCCTGGCGTCGTATTCGATGTTTACGGCTTCCGTGTGGTCATATATTTTCAATGCATAATGTTGTGTCGCATAAGACATGAGGTTGTGCGCTAGCCGGTAACCGTCAACACTGGCACCCGAGCGTGACATAATTGCACCAGTCCCATTGACCGCGTATTGGTTCCAAAGCTGCGCTTCCGTCAACCACCTTACATCAATGCCTGTCGTCAGACGGCTTTCAAATTCCTTTGAGAGCCATTCCTTGCTTTCACTGTCATGAGCGACATGGCAGCTGGTCTTGCTTTCAAACCCACATTCCTTCCCTATTTTTTTCACAAGCTTCTCCAGTTTTTTTATTGAAGCAATCCCCTCTCTGTAACTATCCATTGCAGCCTCCTTACCCACAATATCCATTAGCCGGTAAAGTGGCTCATCGATTTCATATTGGAGTAATGCGGTGGTTGCGCAAGTGCTACCCAGAGAAACGTCACGCTTGTCAATGATAACAACCTTGTAACCTTCTCCAGACAGCTGAAATGCGATTAAGGCTCCGGTAATGCCTCCACCTATAACCAGTACATCGCAGGCGATATTTTCGCGGAGGGACGGGTATGAATTGATGATTCCATTCTTCAGCAACCAGTATGGTTCACCTGAACGTAATTTCATAACGGCGCTGAATTATTTTAGACTTCCCGGTGGCAGAACGCTATTGCGATCCAAATTCTATCATTCCATCACGTGTTATTCTCCCAACTCTCCCTTCTTTGCGAGTTTCTTCATTTCTTCATTTGCGTATATAGCAACTTCCACCCTGCGGTTCGAACCTCTTCCAGCCTCAGTTTCATTAGAAGTCAACGGCTGTTCTTCGCCGTAACCTTTAGTCGTTATGCGCGATCCCTTCACCTGCTGACTCGAAAGGTAATTCTCTACCTCCCGTGCCCTTCTTTCGGACAATTTTTGATTATAGTCGTCTTCTCCACTGCTGTCTGTATGTCCTTCGATCAGGATGTCGGTATCTTCATATTTATTGAGTGTCTTCGCAAGCTGATCAAGATTACTTTTAGTCGCCTGCTTAAGTTGATATGAATCAAGGTCAAACAGTAGGCCTGAATCGAATGTTATAATGATACCTTCGCCTACCCGTTCAACGGTAGCGCCTTTAAGGTCATTCTTCAATTCTTCAGCCTGCTTATCCATGTGCCGTCCGATCAGCGCTCCGGCCGTTCCACCTACCGCGGCGCCGATAATTGCGCCAACGGCAGTATTGTCGGATTGATGACCGATCACGCCGCCGATCACTCCACCAACGCCGGCACCGATAGCTCCTCCCTTTGTAGTATTAGACGCTTTACAGCTGACCAGCAGTTGCGCAGCGAACAGCACCAGGGCCATCGTTACGGCTATACTCAATGTAATTACTCTATGTTTCATAACGCTAACTTTTAGTCTGAATTCAGGGCATCGTCAACTTTCCGTTTCAGCTCTTCCGCTTCAGTCTTCACTTCATCTGCCCGAGCTTTTGTACTTTCTTTAATCTCCACCCATGCAGAATCAGTGGATTGTTCCACTTCATCCAGGGTCCGTTCAACTTTCTCACGTTGAACGTCAAGGTCACGCTTTACATTCTCAAGTTCAGTCTTGGATTTATCACCCGCCTGCTCAATCTTCTTTGAGACTATGTTGAGGCGATTATTGATATCATCACGTAACGCACGCAAATCTCTTTCTACTTCCAGCTTTTCATTTTTAATATCCTGCGCTATTGCTTCCTGTGCTTCATCAACCTTCTTTTCGGAATTTGGACTGCAGCCGTAAAATGTTACAGCACCGGCAACAACGAGCATTGATAAGAATAACTTTTTCATTACCTTAAAATTTAACGTCGATTGTGTTATTAAAGGCGCCACCTTACCGATGACGCCTTATCCCAATCAGATTAATAGCCAAATCCAACTAGATTTTTTCGATCTCCTGACGAATTTCGTCTTTTGATTTACCCAATCGTTTCTGCAAACGTCCGAAGAGTTCCTCCTCTTTACCTTCTGCAAACATCAGGTCATCGTCAGTGAGATCCGCATATTTTTGTTTCAATCTTCCTTTCACTTCGTTCCAGCTTCCTTTCATTTTGAGCTTATTCATGGCCGTTCAGTTTTAAGTTTGATTACATATCTTTAACTTTTACTTTTTCGCTAGCGTGATTAACGACGTCTTTACCGCCTTTCGCTAGTTGGTCGATCTTGGCATTAAGCTGTTTCCTCAATGCGTCGATAGATGCATCAACTGAAGACATGAAGTCGTCCTTCACCTTCAGCGAGCCGTCAATGATCTTTTTCCGGGTGTTTTTGCCTGATGCCGGAGCTAGCAATAGTCCTATCGCCACTCCGATAGCCGTTGCTGCGAGCAGGCCACCAATTACTTTCTGTGCCTCTTTCATCTTGTTTGAAATTTTTTGTTAAATCAATCGTATAGCTTATTGTGTTGATCATACCACAGAAAACATTATGCCAGTGAATGGAGAAGTCTGAAATCAGCGTTAATGTGCGTTTCGCGATTTAAAAACGAGCAACAAACTCCACATCCTGGTTGCGGGCCGCAACAACTCATCGAAAGGCAACATTAACAGATACTTCACTTATTGAAACCAGGCTGCGCTCTTTTCAAATAACCGCTGTCTAAAAACTTGTGGAGAATGTGGCGGAAAATGTGCACGGTATTCCACACTCGTTTATTCTCAATGGCACTTTTTCCAGTGGAATAAGGTCCTTTTACAATTGGTATGAAGATTAAACGTGAGATGTCAGTATTTAAAACCAACGTTATACTACTATGGCAAAAGCGATTTCTTCTCAAGAGGAGCAATCACAAGAAGAGCAATCAGTACAGTTCTTCAAAGAAGTTAATAGACACCTCGGCATGAGATCCCGATACAGACTCGTAAAGCTTGTGCGAGCTGTATTGTCCAATGTCAGGCGGAGTTTGTCGGAAGACCAGGCAGCGCTCGTACTTAGCAGACTGCCCCGGTTCTTTAGACGGCTATTTACCGGAAATAAAAAGTCCGGCGAAAAGCAACTCTCCATCAAACACCTGGATGAACTTGTGGATACTATTTATATGGAAGACAGGAGTTCTCATCACCATGCGCTATTTACTTCAGAAATCGACACGCTTAACGCAGTGATCCTGGTTTTGAATAAGCTCGATAGGTTTTTCGGTATACTCGAATTGAGCGTATTCCGATATCCCTTAACACAGGAATTGAAGCAGGCAGCGATAGAGGAGGCTGTTTAAACATTCCTCATTTATTAATTTTTAAACAATAAAACCTAAATTTTATGTTACGCTGGACAATAACATTTCTCGTAATTGCACTAGTTGCAGCATTGTTTGGATTCGGAGGAATCGCAGCAGGAGCCGCATCAATCGCAAAAGTATTGTTCTTTATCTTTCTCGTGTTGTTCGTACTTTCATTGGTATTCGGTGCAAGTATCTTCAAACGATGAGGGGAACAGTATCGAAAAATCCTGACCCGTAAGTCAGGATTTTTTATTTGACAAGGCATGAAGACTCAATCAAGAATTCAAAAACACCCACACCAGGAAGACAAGTCCGGGCGGCTACAATATGCATCCAGAAACAAAGTCAATTTCAGTACGAACGATCCCAGATCTGGTGCAGAAGCCCCGGCGCCGAAAGAACACAAAAAACGAAATACCCGATTCCGTCCAAAGAAACATAAGTAATCCCGGAACAAGGCGAACAGGCTGCAACGGTGTTTTAATGGGCGGATCAGCTTAACAATACCTGAATGTTTCGCAAGTGGACGCCAAAGAGATATCTAATAAAGGCAGTGAAGATCGTCGGGTGGGTGTGTCTATCACTCATCACGATTCTTTTGCTGCTCATAGCTGCTATTCAAATTCCCGCAGTCCAAAATAGGATCGTTAAAAAAACAATTGCTGTACTCGAGCAAAAACTCGGAACCAGAGTCGCCCTAAGTCACATTGCCATCTCCTTTCCGAAAAAAATAGTTCTTGAAGAGCTTTACATCGAAGACCAATCCAAAGATACGCTTGTCTACGCCCGTGAACTGACGATTGACACGGACTTATTTGCGCTTCTTAAAAAAAGAATCCAAGTAAACGATATATCCCTTCACAACTGGAAAGTCATTCTTTCGAGAGCATCAGACGAAGAGACATTCAATTACGATTTTATCCCGGCTGCGTTCGCAACTGATACATTGGAGGCAGTGGACACGACCGCAGAGGCCTGGTCATTCAA
>DASVBA010000083.1:0-3855 GCA_036376095.1 Chryseolinea sp. | reverse complement strand
ATTCGACCGCTCCCATTAATAAGTAATCCCTGGTCTAAAACGCCGTCTTTTACAAAGTAGGGGACGGGATTAAATTCCACCACGCCTTCAACATCTTTATAGTATCCCTCTATATCAAACAAAAAACCCTTTAGCCTGTATGTTGCCCCGGCGATATAATGATTTGATTCCACAATAGGCACGCCGTTCTTGTTTGAAAAGGCCCAGAAGTTCTGAATGCCGACATAAGGATCATCATACTGTACAAGGTTTACAAACTGATAATAGCGACCAAGGGCTACTTTCAGGCTAAATTGATTGTTGACCTTATAATTTAACCCGAGCCGTGGCTCATTATACCATTGTTCGTTAATCTGATGATGGTTTGACCGGATACCAACAGATGCTTGCAATTTTTCGGAGAGCTTCAGCTTGGCGGTTGTGTATAAACTCCCGATGTTTCCTTTGTCGTTTCGTTCATCACCAATGGTGCCGTTGGTTGCTGCCTTGTAATGAATCTTGTACTCCATACCGGAAATGCCAAATTCTAGCGTGACTTTTTTACTGACAAGCCATTCATGATCGATTGACAGGTTCGAATCATCCACTCTGTTCTCCTGGACAAATTCGATATTGCCTTGTTGGTTGAAGTTTGTCGAATCGAGGCGATAGCTGTATTTAAAGTTATAATCTCTAAAAAAATTTGACCCTGAAATTTTCACGTTTGTGTAAAACCTCGGTGTCCATTGCCTGCCCCATCGCAAACTAAGACCGTTGTTGCCCCAAACTGTACTTTCATCTAGTGTTTCCTTAAAGGAGATGTTTCGACTTATATCACTTAATGAATCCGCCCTGGTACCGTATAGGTTGTCTTTACCGCCGTAAATGCTTAGCGAAATGTTGTCCTTCCTGGAAGGACGATAGGTTACTTTGGAATTAAAATCGTAGAAATAGAATTTTGGATCAATTGCATCGAGCCTGGCGTCCTCAAATGGCCGTTTAATCTGGTCATCATTGTTCCGGGCAACATCAAAAAGATTTCGATACAGGTTGCTTTGTATGATGTCGGAATATGCCCTCCGGGTAGAGAATAGCATGGAAACTTTTTTACCCACCGGTATCTCGATCGTTGCGTTCGTGCTTATCAGGTTGATGCCAAACGTTCCTTTTACATAGTTTGTATTTCCGGACTTACCGGTAATATCTACCACACCCGATACCCGTCCTCCATACTTTGCATCAAAGCCTCCTTTATAAATTTGAACGTCTTTAATGAAGTCTGAATTTATTGCACTAAATACTCCGAAGAAGTGATCAAGGTGGTAAATGGTAAAGCCATCCAGCAAAACAAGATTTTGGCTTGGGACCGAGCCTCGAATTACAAGGCCAGCTGAGGATTCATTTGTTCCGCCTACTCCCGGAAGCAACTGCAACGTCCTGAAGATATCGTGTTCACCCATTGAGGGCAGACTGGTTAGCGCTTTCGGATCGAATGCTGATTTACTTACTTCGTCTGTTACTTCGAGAGGTGATTCAAACGAATCCGTGACAACTACTTCTTTAAGAACCTTGCGATCCGCACGAAGCGAAACAAACATTTTGTTCAGATCCTTGATGTCCTTGAGGTAAATCTTTTGTGCTACGTATCCAAGGTAGTTGATAGTGACCGAACAGGTATCCGATGGAATTCTTACCAGCGAAAAAAATCCGTCAGTATTTGTTGTAGTTCCGGCGAGCGTGCCGGTGATATAAACGGTGGCGTTGGGCAGCGTCTCTCCGGTTTCTTGGTCTTTTATAACACCCGATACACTGATATCTGTGCGTACGGGTAACGGGTTGGCTGGTGGGCTCGGCTGCGGGATGATGATTATTTTATCATTTAGTGAGCGGTGCCCCAATCCCGTGCCGTCCAGTAGTTGATTGAGTGCCTGATCTAACGGAGCGTTTTCGATCTTTTCGGTCACCCGAATACTTTCCACTAATTGGTTGTCGTAAGCGATTTTGACCCCATAGTTCTTCCTTATTCTTTTTAACGCGTCCTCAAGTTCTGTATCGACAAAGTTTTCATTGACAATGATACTTTGAGCGGTAACAGAGCCGGTTAAGAAAAATAATACAACTAAGATCTTCACAGGTGCAGGCACAGACTGCAGATTAATGGTTCATTGGGTAACGAGAGCGTAGCGATACGAAGTCTGTCATTCAACATATATTTTGTTTCCTTCTTTCCGGAACGAGAGCGACATGGGTTGGAAAACCAGTTGAAGTGCTTCATCCAGATCTCTGTTGTTAAAGTAACCAGTGTAAGTTCTTGGAACCTTGCTCTGATAGATCACCTCGACATTAAATTGACGCTCCAACTCTTCGAGCACCTGATCCAGTGAGGCGCTTTCAAAGTAAAAATCGCCGGTAAGCCATGATGCTTCTTTTTCTGCATTGAATCGCGTGGGAGTAGTCAGGGTGAGATCTTTTGTAAGCGTGGTATTGCCCGCTTTAAGCGTAACGGTTTTGCCGCTGTTGTTTGTTACCTCTACAGATCCTTTGAAACAAGATACTTGTAGTCCTTTGCGCTGACTTACATTAAAGCTCGTACCAAGAACTCGTACTGTTCCATATTCTCCCGTAACTTCAAAACTTCCGCCTTCCCTTACGTCGAAATAGGCTTCGCCTCTTAATGTCACTTTTCTTTCATCCTGCTTATTGAAATCGCGGTAAGAGATTCGTGAATCGGCATTAAGCCACACCTGAGACCCGTCCGGAAGGATATGGGAAATATGTTCGCCCTTTGGCGCTTTGACAGTTTCCGGCAACATGAAAATGAGATATGCTGTGACAACAATAAGAGTAAGGGATGCAGCTATACTGATGAGAACGTAGGGCTTCAGTCGAACGACTTTCGAGTGGTCCTTCTCATCAATCCGCGACGCTAATAGATCCCATGCCTCAGCTTTTGTTCTCTTTTCGCGAACATCTAAATTCTGCGAGGCTAAAATGATCTTTTTTAATGATTCAAGTTCTTCACGGTCCTTGATCTTCTCGTCAAGTTCTTCCGTTGACAACCTTCCTGCGATCCACTCCCGTATGATGTCTTCCTGGTTCATCATCAGATCTTATGTTCAATCTTGTTCATTAAGTGTTCTAGTGCCTCATGCATTCGCTTCTCAACGGCTTTCACACTTATCTCCAGCCGTTGTGCAATTTCCCTATAAGTTAGCTCATCAATGCGGTTCATCAAAAATACAGTTCTCTGCTTTTCCGGCAGAGAAGCTATTGCCTCCTGCAATTCTTTTGCAAACTCTTCCTTTTCCATCTCGTATTGCGGCGATTCCTGGGTGACCTGATTGGTCTGATCTTTGAGTTTGAATTCGAATCTTGCTTTTGCGCTTTTGAAATGATTTATCGCCAGGTGATTTGCAATGGTGAACAATAGGTGATGAGCCGTGTCGATACGGATAGTATCGCGCTTTTCCCATGTCTTCATGAAAACTTCCTGGGAGAGGTCTTCTGCGAGATCAATATCTCCAAGCTTATAATAGAGGAAATTTCTAACGGCATCGTAGTGCTTGTCAAAAATTTCCTTGAATTCACTTAATCCCATTGACACCGAATTTAGCAAAGTTCGGTGAATACGGGGCCGATGGTGTTACCGAAGACTATAATGTGCGATGAGGTACACTTATCCTACGGTGAAATGATAACCAAGTCCTTTGATAGTTATGATTTCGATTGATGGGTCGTCTTTAAGATAAACCCTGAGTTTGGTAATATAAACGTCTAGATTGCGCGAGTTGAAAAATGAGTCGTCTCCCCAGAGTTTCATCAGGATCTCTTTTCTCATCACGGTGGAGTTTTTGTTTTCAATGAGTGACTGAAGCA
>DASVBA010000068.1:0-4207 GCA_036376095.1 Chryseolinea sp. | reverse complement strand
GAATTCTTCCCAATCCGGTTCGGTGTATTCCCACTTGCCTGTATCACTGTTCTTCTTAAGATTCGGATCAGGGATGGTGAATCCGAGCTCCCAGATCTTCGGTACATACATGTCAAGGAACTGGTTGCGCATGTCGTCATTGGTCGACATTTTCACCTTCCAATTCATTAAGGTCTTGGTGTGAGCAGAGATCTTATCCGAAGGTCCGAAGAAATGCATCATGGGTGGCCACCACCGGTTTATTGCCTCCTGGAACATACGTCTCTGGACTTGCGTACCCGCGGCCAGATAGATCACGCAGTGATGTCCGTACTTGAGGTGGAATGATTCCTCTGCGCAAATTCTATCCAGAGCGCGACAATAAGGGCCATAGCTGCCCTTTGCATTCGCCAGCTGATTCACAATCGCACCGGCGTCAACGAGCCAGGATATAAAACACGCATCCGCCCAGGTAAATGCCGGGTAGTTAAAGACATTTGAATACTTTGATTTGCCATTGATAAGGTCATGGATCATTTGTTCCCGGCTCTTGCCCAGTGTTTCCGCGGCGCTGTAAAGCAGTTGCGCATGGCCGACTTCATCCTGCACTTTTGCCATCAGTGCAAGCTTGCGCTTAAAACCCGGGGCCCGGGTTATCCATGTCCCTTCAGGGAGTGCACCTATGATCTCACTGTGCGCATGCTGCTCGATCATTCTTATAAGCTGAATGCGGTAGAGTTGAGGCATCCAGTCCGATGGCTCGATCTTTTCCCCTCGCGCAATGCGAGCTTCAAAGGCGGCGAGCTTGACCGGGTCCTCCTGCGCGAGGCTGTCTGTCTTGATCCCTTCGAAAGTGTTTCCGCCGCCGTACATAAGCCCGAGTTTAAGTGGACAAACAAATGCCCCAATCGTCGTGTAATCAGCGATTTACGATTTTATCGTGTCGAAACCAAACGATTGTTAGCCGTTTTAGGCCGTTCTTTTGAGGCCGTTTACCAGCATATCGGCAAGCTGAAATCCCAGCGCTTTAGGGTCTATGGCCGAGTCTGGATCGTACCACATTGGCATCCAGTTGAGAGACGAAAACAGGGTCATCACCGCAAGTTTTTTGTCGATGGTGTCCTTGAACTCTCCAGTGCGTACGCCGTCTTCAAAAATGGACTTGAACCGGTTGATATAGTTGATCCTGAGAAGTAAAAAGTCTCTCAAATAAGGCTCGCTCAGGTGACGGTGTTCATTCATAAAAACAGCTGAAGCTGTGAGATCCCGCGCCATTACCTGAATGTGCCCGATGATGCCGTTTCGCAGCTTTTCACTCGCAGATACGTTCTGTTTTTCCACTTCTTCCAATGACTTCCTGAACTCAGCTGCCATATCGAAGCAAAGGCTTCGTAGAATTTCCTCTTTCGATTTAATATGAGAATAAAGGCTTGCTGCTTCAATACCCAATAATTGCGCAAGGTCTCGCATCGAAGCCGCGGCATAACCCTTCTCCTTGAACAGTTCTGCTGCCTTTCGAATGACTTGTTCTTTCCGAGATAAATTACTTATAGCGTCTGACATATTCATTTAGATACTTAAAGTTAAAAATTTATCCGTTAGCGAGCCTGAAAATTTTAAGGAGGATCAATTGGGAAGCGGCGGGATCCAGGAGAATGTTGGTATAACAACAAACTTGTCTGCCAACCGTGTTTTGTTGAATTGGTTATGCGAACGCGATGAAGGCATGATCGCATACAATCGTTAGGAATGAAAAGCCCCAAGCAGTGAACCTACTCAGGGCATACACGTCCTAAAGATTTCCCCAACCTCAGTTACCAAGTTACTGGGCATAGCCTGTCCGCTGGAGCGCTTGGTGAAGGAGGGACGGTTGACTGTGTTTGTTGAGTAAAGAGTGCTTTCAGTCGTGATGTCTTCCTGGTGTGGCAGGTCTCGCGGGCAAACCCTCAATACCCAACACTCAATGTCAACACTCAGGTATTGACTGCTCGCTCAAAGCTTTTTAGAATATTACTCCGAAGCTGAAGGCATTCAGGCTTGGGCCTTTACCCTCGACGAACAGCTCGTTGATATCATAATTGAAAAACAAATCGGTAGACCGGTATCCAAGTTGTAGTCGGAGTCCCCAACGGATGTTGTTGAGATAGAAGCTGTCATGTTCCTTGTCCTTCTCCTTGTTCTCATCTTTGTAAACAAGTTTTGAATGACTTTCTATTCGATAACCGATGTAAGGCCCGAGTCCAAGCCGGAACGAATTGCGATAGCCGTCCCAGATCCGCGCTTTGCGGCTGTTGTCTCCAAAATCGACGACGGGAATAAGGGAGGCCGTGAGGAAAGAAGCGGTAAGCTTGCTTTTTTTATAACTAACATCCCGCATATCTTCGACGAACTGTATTCCGTTGTCATCCTTTTGTATCAGGACATTGTCTTCTTCGAATTTGAAGTTATACCAGTTCACCCCGATGCCCCATTCAAGGAAAAACTTCTTTGCCAGGCGGGTTCGTTGGATTGATGCTAATCCGACATACCATGATCCCCATGGTCTCACCGAATAAAGTTCGTCGTTGCTGTTCGGAAACTTACCATCGCTTAAATAGTTGTTCGTTCCGAAGTCGAAGTTGAAGGACTGCCAGGTACGACCCCATCGGTTTCCGTTATAGACATGATAATTACTCCAGTCATCATCATCGTCATCATCGTCATCGTCGTCTTCATTCTTATGAAGGTTCCAGTCTTCTTCCTCCTGGCTATTGTCGTTTGTCGCAATTTCCTCCTCTTTGGTTTCGAGGGAGTCACGCTTCGCAAGAGCGGTGGTATCATTGGTCTCCAGCTTGGTCAGAATATCCTGAAAGAGCTCCTGAAAGTTGTAGTGCTTTAGTGTTTCCAAATCGGCCCGGTCCTGTATAGTAAAAATTACTTTGCTTGACTTTGCCAGCTCGACAATTATCGTATCACCTTTCTGTTGAGCATTTGCTATTACGTTGACGCCTAGCAATAGCGTTAGTAAGATCCTTCTGAGCATACACATTTACTTGTTTTGTCCACGTTGCTTTTCATTCTTAAAATTCAGCGCCAGAATTTCATTTTTCATTTGTCTCAGTTCGCCGAATGGATCCTGATTGTTTGTAAGGTCATTGGCTTTCTTTAACAGCTTTTTCAACGTAGATGACTTCTTGCTATCGGAGGTTGCTTCTTCTAACGATTTTTTATCTAAATATTCCTCAACATCTTTAGCACTATATACAAGTGTCATGTTGTGCGGCTCTACTTCTGGTGCCACGTGAGTCTCTTCTATCTTAGGTTGAGTATCAGTTTCAACCAAAGCTATTTCTTCTTGAACTTTGTTTTGCGATGGCATTATTTCACCGGGTACCGCTTTCACGATGTTCAACTTATTATCGTTATCACTTGATGGAGCGATTCTTTTAACTATCTTTTTTTGTTTTGAAAACTGTGTTGATGGATTATCAGACGTAGCTGTGGGTTGTTGTGATGTTTCATCTTTTACATCAGCTAGTTTTTCCTCGGTCGCAAGAACTGGTTCTGAAGTTTTTTCTTCTGCAGGTTTTGTTAACGATTCGTTGGAAAGATCGTTGGTGTTAGATTCGGGCCATGCGAAATAACCAACGACAGCTACTAACGCAATTGATGCGGCGATCTTTAGCCCGAGCCACTTATCGTTTTTTTTAGATTGGGCGGCGGCAATTTTTTCCCACGCAGAAGCCGGAACAGGTTTTTGATAACCTGCCAGTTTTTCGCGAAAGAGTTCATCAGGTTGTTGATTCATCGCTGCTTATTTTTTTGTTTTCCATCCAATTGTGTTCAATCAAGAGTTTTTGCAGGAATGTCCGGGCTCTGCTGAGTTGTGACTTCGATGTGTTCTCGCTAATACCAAGTTGTTCTGCAATTTCCTTGTGAGAGTATCCATCAATAGCATAGAGGTTGAAGACGATCCGATAACCGGTGGGAAGCTCCTGTATCATCTTTAATAGGTCCTCCGCCTCGAGATGATCACTCAACGCGCTGTAGTCAGGTTCCCGGTCTGCCTGTTCAAGATCAGTTTCCAGGTACATGGACCTGTTTCTCCTCAGGAAGGTGAGGGCTTCGTTGACAATGATCCTCCTGATCCATCCTTCAAAGCTTCCCTCGCTTTTGAATTGCTGGATCTTGTCAAAAACCTTCACAAACGCGGTGACGAGAATATCCTCAGCTTCCATGGGATTTCTCA
>DASVBA010000056.1:0-3693 GCA_036376095.1 Chryseolinea sp. | reverse complement strand
TCAAACTTTTGAATATTATGGGAAAAAAAGGAAAAAAAGGATCATACAAGAAATTGATCGGCTCATTTGTAATGAAGAATCGTGTGATGATCGCGGCGGTTGCTGGAGCAGCAACTGGGATCACTTTAGCAAACGTTCTTGGAACTGAAAAGGCGAGAAGAGTCATAGGCGAGGTTGGAGATTCAGTGAAGGATTTTATAAAGAATCCACGGATCGACAAACTTGAAGAAACAAGGTATCCTGGGTAACGAAGGATTTCTTTGGTAGTGGAGGGTTAAGAATTATAACTCATGGAGTTCGTGTGTGCTTACCTTCGCTTCTATCGTCTTTTTAATCTCAACTGGGTTTAAAATTATCGTTGCCCGATCTACTTAAATTGACGGAATGGTGGTGTATAAAAAAGAAAGACATTCAGCCATATTATTAAATGGTCATGACTCGTTCACGTAGGCGGACCAGTACATTCGGACGCTTCGTTACCGCTGTCGCTGTATTGGCTCTGATCGTCTTTTCACTTCTACTTTACTATTACATCAACCCAGTGGACTATGGCGGTCTGGGACGTCTGGGCATGTTCAGCCTGGCGGCCCCGCCGGCTTTCCTCGTTACCGGCATGGTAGCGTTGTTAATGATCTTCTGGTCAATTGAGAAGAAGTGGAGAGTTGCGCTTTTTGCGTTTAGCGGTATCGTGATAATAAGCTTCTTTCTCGCGCTCTGGCCATCTTATGCGTTATGGCAATGGGCGCGAGAACATTACGTACCATTAAATCTGGTTGAAGCGCTGCTGCCGCGATTCAACCGCGGGGATTTGTCCCGCACGACGACGTTAACTTATGATACCCCAGGCGATGGAACACAATTGCTTTTGGATGCCTGGCCGGCAGACATGAGGAAAAACAGAACTCCACGTCCGGCGATTGTGAAGATTCACGGAGGGGCGTGGGTAAACGGCTCAAGAAGAGACCTGACCTTATGGAACAGCTGGTTTAATAAGCTCGGGTATCACGTTTTTGATGTTGATTACCGAATGCCCCCACCGGAACGATGGCTTGACCAGATCGGCGATGTCAAATGCGCACTGGATTGGGTTAAAGCGCATGCGAATGAGTACAACGTTGATACTACACGCCTAGTCCTGATGGGTTATTCGGCAGGAGGCAACCTCGCAATGCTTGCTGCCTATAGTTATGACCATCCTGAATTGAAGACAACATGTGGGTCGCCTGTCAGGGTGAAATGTGTAATAAATTTGTATGGCCCTGTAGATATGGAAACTTTGTATGGCTCAACCGGCAGCGAACGTTTTGTTCAACCGAAAATGAGGCAGTGCATCGGCGGAGGTCCGAACGAACTGGCGGACCGTTATCAATTGCTGTCTCCAATAAATCACATTCATGACGATGTCCCACCCACTCTTTCTATTTATGGGGAGAGAGACCGGATCGTACCGGTTAAGGCCGGCATTTACGCCGACAATGCTTTGGCGCAAGCGAACGTCCCTCATGAGCTTTACATCTTACCAGAGACCGATCATGCTTTTGATGCAAACTGGACTTACTTCAGCGCCCAGATCGCACGCGAAAAGATCAGGGTTTTTCTTGACAAGCATGCCAGGTAGCTAAACCGTTGTATCTTATTAATAAATATCGCGGGCTCGTTCTAGGAAACACACAAGATTTGGATTGATCATTGCCGATGCTTTGTTGAAATCCATCCATTCCGCACGATCGATCTCATTTATTGACATCGATTTTCCGGAGCGCGGAGGCCACTCAATTTCGACACGATTGGAAACAAGGCCCTGTGACGGCTCCCATTCGCCGAGGAATGTCCATGCATATATTATTTTGCCGCTCTTTAATTTCGCTGAACCAATCGAATGAAAAGGGCCATGCGGTTGAATACCCGTCTCTTCAAGGAATTCACGCTTAGCGGTCTCCTCCATACTTTCGTCTCCTTCCGGCAAACCTTTTGGTATCGTCCATGCCCCTTCGTTTTTCTTCGAAAAGAAAGGTCCCCCAGGATGAACGAGAAAGAACTCTAATCTCGTTTCCTGCATCCTGCACATCAGCAACCCTGCGGAGTAAACAGCCATACTACGATCCGTTAAATAAATGAAATTGCAGCAAATATTTAGAGCTTATAGAGTAAACCAATCTCTTTTTCGGATAGTGCCCGGTTGTAAAATCTTAGGTCGTCAACCACTCCGGTGAAGAACCGAACGCGGTTTCCACGGGTTCCGATAGTGACCTCACAATTGTTTTTTGATCCGCATGTCGTGCTCGGCCTGGTAGTATCCGTGGCCTGCGACACAAGGGCACCGTTAACGTACATTTTCAACTGTGACCCCTGCTTCATACAGGCAAGGTGGATGAAAGAATTTAGCTCAGTGGTGGGCACAAGAACCTGCGGCGAATCGCGGCAAATGGATCCGTCGTAGCGGACAAATGAAAATCTGTTACGGAATTCATCCGGAGCATTGTTGTGATAATAGACTATTGCGAAAGGATAACCCTGTGTATCGCCTCTCCACTTTCTCATAATATCATTCAATGTACCGTTAACATCAGCTTGATTCTCCACAAAGACCCAAAAGGAAATGGTGAAATCCTGATCGTGTTCAAAGTTGATGTGGTCTGCATGGGGAATAGCGATATACTGGTCACTTCCATTAAAATGATAGGCCGAATTTGGTTTCCCCGTATGTCCCTTTGTAATTGTCGCGCCATTGACGGAACCATGATTTCGAAACTTGCTTTTGTCTGACGCATTGTTGTTGAAAAGGTACTCGCCAACTAAACCATCCCGAGGAGCTACTCCCTTACAAGATATTAGAGTGGTTATTAAAATAATGGAACAAAAATGGGATCGCACCCGGACGAAAAAATCATACATATCGATCGTCGTTACTTACGTTTGATTAAAGGCTAAGATTCCGAAACTACATGTGGCGGTGAAGCAACTTACTTTGAATGTATTGCCCTCCGGAGGTAATGATCTCTTCTTTGATCTTTGAGTATCCGCTGGCGTCGATAGCACGTGTAGCATCCTCGATAACGTAGGTTTCGAAGTTTTCCTTCAAGGCATCTTTTGCTGTATAAGCGACGCAATAATCGGCTGCGAGGCCGCATACGTACACTTTTTTTACCTCGCGACCCCGAAGGTATCCAGCAAGGCCAGTCGACTTTTTGTAGCCATTGTCAAAAAATCCGCTATAACTGTCAATATCCGGATTCATACCCTTTCTAAACACGGCTTCTACTTTATTCATATACAGATCAGAGTGAAACTCCGCGCCGTTCGTTCCCTGGACACAATGGTCCGGCCAAAGTACCTGGTCCAGGCCGTGCAGGGAAATTGTTTCAAATTGTTTTTTTCCCGGATGCTGAGTGGCGAAACTCTTGTGGTTAGCCGGGTGCCAGTCTTGTGTTGCTACAACGAGGTCAAAGGAGGTCTGCAATTCATTGACAAGCATTATGATCTCATTTCCCCGGGGCACAGGAAGGGCCCCGCCGGGGATAAAATCATTTTGAATATCAACCAGTATTAAAACGTTCGTCATAGCTTGTATTGAGCCCTTAACAAATTCCTTTTTTCGCGAAGCTTTTCGCTGATCCCAACTTTATAAATATGGGGATTGTAAAAACGTTTGTGTTCTTCCGGCACCATCTTCAGCCGTCGTTGACTAAAGGC
>DASVBA010000258.1:0-2806 GCA_036376095.1 Chryseolinea sp. | reverse complement strand
TTTTGCGTTGTTGTAGCTTACATAAGCATTCTTAACGCCAACGTCAATTGTCATTTTTGATTGCTGATATAGCAACATGGTCCGGTCAACGGTTATACGAGCCTGCTGAATGTTTCGCCTGTTTATAAACCCATTGATGATCGGCAAATTCACTGAAAAGCCATAGTTTAGGCCCCTGTTTTGATTTGTCAGCGGTGAAAAAGGGTTAGTTGCCAGATTGCTTTCATTGCGTGTATAATTGTATGACGAATTAAAATTCAGAAACGGATACCGTTCGCCTTTTCGCTCCCGTAATGCGAGCGTTGCAATGTCAACATCCCTTTTTGCGGATTGTAAGAAAAAATTGGTGTTGTCAATATTTGTGGCAATGGTCTCTTCCTGGATATCCAGATTGATAACAATGGAATCTGATACCTCAAACACTGGCGGAAGTTGCATGCCGATCAAACCGTTTAATTGATCCTTCAACATTGCAATGAGAGTTTGCTGAGCCAGGACAGCCGTGCGTTGTGAATTCAAATCCACTTTAGCCTGCAACAATTCGGGTTTTGCTGCCGTACCGACAGCCAATCTCCGGTCTGCCAGTCTAACCCGTTCCTCGCTTACTCCCATCTGCTCTCTGATCGCGTTGAGTTGTTGCTTCTGTCTGACAATATTGTAGTAGTTGTTGGACACATCAGCAATGGTGTTCACCATTTGGCTTTTCACGTTTAGCTCACCCTGTGCTTCAATTTGTGCAATTCGTTCGCGGGTGGCAAACATTCTGCCCCCGTCGAACAGCAGCCAACTTAGTTGCACATTGCCTATGAGATTGTTGGTCCTTATGCCATCCCGGATGACTACAGAGTCGTTTGCAAGCGTCTGTTCTGAATTACTTCTGTTCCAGGTGCGTATTCCATTAGCTTGTATAACGGGTAGAAAAAATCCTGGCGCGAATTTATCGTCGGTGGCGGCGCTATATGCAAGATTCTTAGAAACACGAATATCGTAGTTCTTTTCCAATGCCAAAGCGATTACCTGTTCAAGTGTTACAACTTGTTCTTGCGCTGTGGCTGAAACTAAAATATGGAATAATATGAATACAGTTGACAGCCTTCTAAGCTTCATAAACCAATTCCCTTTGTTTAGGAGTTTCTTCACCGAAATCTACGTGTTTCCTCTGACGCGATAAGAACGTATACATTGCAGGAATCACGAAAAGGGTGAGGACTAAGGAGAACATAATACCTCCGACGATAACAATTCCCAATGGCTGACGGCTTGTGGACGCTGCACCGATGGATAGCGCCAAGGGCAATGAACCCAGCGCCATTGTCAAGCTCGTCATCAAGATAGGACGGAGTCGCAGGCGCGAAGCCTCGATAACTGCATCGACCCGTGACATACCTTCCTCGCGCTTCTGATTAGCGAACTCAACAATAAGAATTCCGTTTTTCGTAACCAGACCAATCAGCATGATCATACCGATTTGTGAAAATATGTTCAGCGTTTGTCCAAAAAGACTGAGAGCAATAAACGCACCGGCGATCGCCAGCGGCACTGTAAACATTATCGTCAATGGATCTATAAAACTTTCGAACTGAGCGGCAAGGATCAGGTAGATAAGGACGAGTGCCAGCAAAAATGCAAAGGTTGTATTGCTTGAACTTTCCGAATAATCCCTTGACGTACCTGCGAGCGATGTTGTGAACGTATCGTCGAGGATTTCTTCCTTGATTTCTTCCATCGCTTTGATGCCATCTCCAATGGTTCTGCCCGGCGCAAGCCCCCCGGAAATTGTCGCTGATTTATAACGGTTGAAGTGATACAGCGAAGGCGGCGTGGTTGATTCCTCCACAGACACCAGATTATCGATGGAAACAAGCTCACCGGAATTCGTCCTTACATATAGGCTTTTCAAATCATCCGGATCGTCCCTGTTAAGTCTTTTGACCTGACCCATCACCTGGTATTGCTTACCTTCTTTTGTGAAGTAACCAAACCGGAGATTGCTATAGGCAAGTTGTAGTGTCTGAGCGATATCCTGAACGCTTACCCCGAGTTGTGATGCTTTTAAGCGGTTGATCTCAACTTTTAATTCCGGTTTATTGAATTTCAGATCAATGTCCACACCCTGAAGCGCGGGATGGTTAGCGGCAGCCTCCAGAAACTTTGGCAGCGCTGCCTTCAATTTTTCGAAATCGTTGTTTTGGATCACGAACTGAACGGGAAGTCCACCTCGTCTATTCACCTGGATAGTCTGCTCCTGGATCGGGAATGCCCGACCTTGCGGAAATTTGCTCAGGTCTTTGCTTACCTGATCAACAATTTCCTGTTGAGATCGATCTCGTTGATCCGGATCGACAAGCGTTACACGAACAAAGCCACTGTTCACTGAGCCCCCTCCCATAAAACCCGGCGCGGTCACCGATAAAGCAGTGTGGTATTCAGGGATGGAGTCTTGGACATACTGAACAATGTTCTGTACATAGTTGTCCATGTAATCATACGATGTTCCTTCGACGGCTGAAAGCTGCAGACGGAATTGATTGCGGTCCTCCATGGGTGCAAGTTCAGACTGGATAGAGGTACCGATAAAATATGCAACAGCAAGACACGCTGCGATGATAATAAACGACACTTTTCGATACTTCATAAACCCGGTTAACCACCTCTGATAGCCACGTTCCATCCCGCTGAAGAAAGGTTCGGTAACGCGGTAGAACCATGAATGTTCATGTTGGCTTCTCGTGAGTTTTACGCTAAGAACAGGCGTTAACGTTAACGACACAAAACAAGAGATCAATACAGCGCCGGCCACTACAAT
>DASVBA010000008.1:0-2538 GCA_036376095.1 Chryseolinea sp. | reverse complement strand
CGCACGGGGCTTGCCGGATCACCAAAAAGGAAATTCCGCAATATGCCATTGATTTTGATGTTGGTTTCGTACTGCGTATGTGCGGCTATACCTTTGAGGAATGCCTCCGGCTTAAGAGCGACCAGAAGATCAGGGTTCCAGAACAATTCATCTAATTCCAGTGCCTCAGGATCCATTGGTTGACACTTGTTATCGAACAGCAAAACTTCATCAGCTACCATTGAATGTCCAAGACGGAAACCCGCGGTAGCAAATATGTTAGTAAGGTCCGGCCTGACATCGCTGTTGTATCCACGATAAGGTTTGAGCGTGATTCCCATCGCAGGCAGAAATTCCCGGTATGTAATGTTCTGAATGAGCGCTCCCACCATTTTGCGGGCTGTCTGATAGTTCTTCTCGTCATCGCGTTGGCCGCGGGCGATAAGCATGTTGCAAATGCGGTTGTGCTCCCTGACAAAAAGAGTGTGGAACGATGCAAGCACCGGATGCTCTGAAGCGCGCACATCTCCAGCGACGAAGGTCTTAATGGTCTTGTTCCCATCGTTAGCCATCGACGGCGCATTAGGATCTATCGGCGCATCATGCTCGCCTGTAGTGGTATTCCAGGGCAGCAGGTTTCCGGCGGAGGTTTTCATTTTTCCACCTCTGAACGTCCTCAACCACTTTGCCCGTTGCACGTCACAACCATAGACGGCAGAACCATCAATCCACGCCGTGTTAAGATTAATCTGTTCGCGCGGCGTTGTAACACCGGTACCGGGATAAACTGCGCTTCGAAAGAACTGAATCGGTTCGGTAAACAACTTCTCATCAGCAGGTAGTTGAATAGGCACTGCTTCAGTAGTACCAGTAGGTGTAAGTGTAATATCATGGTCGAGGAATTGTCCCCATAGGTATACAACGGTGCTTAGATTACGCACGTTGAATATGGTGACCGGCTCGTCAACGACCAAGTTTGACACTGCTCTTGGCGAAGGACGGCTTGCGCCAGCTAACGAATAATTGGGACCGTATGTCGCCGGCATTTCCCGCAACAACGGTATGTTGGCCGAACCCCATGCTTTTTTTTCGAGACCGAGGTTGTTATTAGTTCCGTCGTAGGAACGGTAGGGAGATCGTTGTTGGACAAGTGAAGATTCTCTTGACGATAACTCTCTCACAGTTGGACTGCTTAACGCATTAGGATCCGGCGTTCTTGTTGAGGACTCTGGCAATTGAAAAAACAAACTTTCCTTGACAGGGTCCCGGTGCTGTGCAGTAGCGTTGCAAATCGGCATCAATAAAATGATGGAGATTGTAGCACTAAGTAGAATTCCTTTCTTTACCATAAATTCTTGTGATTTATTGTAAACAATATGATCCACTTAAGCCTACTACAGAAAATTGATTTTTTCGGCTGAGTTTTTTTGAGACAGTAAAATGTTTGACGATTTGAATCTTCTCACGAATCTAGCGCACGCGCAGACCTCACATACTCAGAAAAAGTAATTGACTACGCTAATAACAGCAGTAGAGATTTCCCGTAAAAGAGTTACCGTTTGAGTTGTGACAGAATGCTATTTCAACCGTAGCCTTTACTCACAGGATGAGCAAGGAGCCTACGGACTGGGGACCAAAAATGAAGAAGACTTTCCTTCTTCGTTTAACTGACCTAAAGGTGGGGAAAAGAACTTGAATTCATAGAACATTTCTATCAATCGCCATCATTCCGTTTGAATCAATGCATGTGCGGACGAATAGACCAGACCGCGAAAAATATTTTTTCGACGATTAAATCAACCTACTTTTGTAATAAATAATAGGGAATATAAATTAAGTCAGTTCTCTTTAAGCGTGTCATCACACTTGACTGTCGCAAAGCAAAAATATCTTTAGGGACGTCCTCTCCAATTAAAATTGTTCATGTACTCAGCAACTGAACTTTATTGAACATCAGGACACGAAAGAAAAGCAGATAGCTAACAATTCATCCATCTTTCACGTATGAGCTATGATGAGATTTCTTTTTGGCATTATTCAATGAAAACTGGTAGGTGAAATCGGTATGAAAATTTTAACTTTAGGTCTTTACCGCAAGGCCGTTTATCTTTCTCTATGGAAACCACGAACGTCGCGGAGAATGCGTTGATTCAAAAACTTAAAAGAGCAGTTGACGACAACCTCACCAACGACCAATTCAGTGTCGAGGAACTCGCCAGGAATATCGGCATGAGCCGTTCACAACTCCATCGTAAGCTCATTACGGCTACCGGCCAATCGGTGAGTCAGTTCATTCGGGAATATCGGCTTCAACTCGGTATGGAACTACTAAAAGCGGGCGACCTGACAGCCGCAGAAGTGTCTGAAAGAATTGGATTTGGGAGCCCAACTTACTTCAATAAATGTTTCAATGAATACTATGGATTCCCTCCAGGGGAGGTCAAGAATAGGATAACCGAAAGCACGGGCGAGCCAAAAGCCTTCACGCAAGCACGAGCATCAAGCGAAGGATCACAGCCGTCTACCGTATCCTATTTTAAATGGATCGCTGTATTCTCG
>DASVBA010000004.1:0-5870 GCA_036376095.1 Chryseolinea sp. | reverse complement strand
TCGGGGTCATTTTGAAAAAACCCGTCTTTAAGTCCAAGATTTTCACGGACCGAAACTCCCAGGATACGAGCTCCCTCCTTCGCCTCCTCCGCCCTCCGCTCCGGAGTGCCTCGCGTGCCGAGCTCGCCGCGTGTAAAGTCAACTATACCGACAGTATGGCCCAGGGCTACATGTTTGGCAATGGTTCCGCCGCAGCTGATCTCGGCATCATCTGGATGTGCGGCAAGGACAAGGATATCGAGTTTCAACCTAATGTTTTTTGGGAATGGAGTATTACAACCGGGTAGTTAGTGAACGGTTTCCATTTCTTTTGCTACCAGGAATTTTTCTGCATCCAGGGCACCCATGCATCCAGTGCCTGCAGCGGTTACCGCCTGGCGATAGACATTGTCGGCTGCATCACCCACGGCAAATACACCTTCGACGTTTGTCTTCGTTGAACCAGGCTGTACCTGAATATAGCCGGTGCCATCCATCGTTATATAATTCTTGAAGATGTCGGTGTTCGG
Organism: Chryseolinea sp.; assembly: GCA_036376095.1. Classification (GTDB taxonomy): domain Bacteria; phylum Bacteroidota; class Bacteroidia; order Cytophagales; family Cyclobacteriaceae; genus Chryseolinea. Next base: position 5,361 of record DASVBA010000004.1, on the reverse strand, counting down.
CTTATGACCTATAGCCAGAAAGAATCCCTGAATCGAAATTATCTTTTTTTCTCCCGTTCTGTTGTCAACCAAACGCACGCCAGTGACACCAGAATCATCACCCAGAATTTCATCCGTTTCGGTGTTCCAATGGATCTGTATGTTAGGGGTCTTCATCACCCGTTGTTGCATGATCTTCGATGCGCGCATCTCATCCCGGCGTACGATAAGATGAACTTTTGTACAGAGGTTAGCGAGGTAAGTTGCTTCTTCTGCCGCAGAGTCACCTGCTCCGACTACAGCGACTTCTTTACCACGGTAGAAGTACCCGTCACAGACGGCACAAGCGGAAACACCTTTATTAGCAAATTTATCTTCTGATGGTATGCCAAGGTATTTGGCGGTAGCCCCGGTAGCAATGATCACTGCACCGGCAGTAATTTCATCCTTGTCGTCAACGGTAGCCTTAAGCGGATAACCTGAAAAGTCGACTGCACTCACCAATCCGTAACGAACCACTGTGCCGAAACGCTCGGCTTGTTTCTGAAGGTCGATCATCATTTGAGGTCCGTTTACACCGTCCGGATAACCCGGGAAGTTCTCGACGTCATTGGTGATGGTCAGTTGCCCGCCCGGCTGCCCGCCAGTATAAAGCAGGGGTTTGAGTCCGGCGCGTGCCGCATATATGGCGGCAGTATACCCTGCAGGACCGGAACCGATGATCAGGACTTTTACTTCTTCTTTAGCCATGAAATGAAAAATTTGCTCTTCAAACAAAATAAAAGGTCTCGGAAATCGAGACCCTTAAAATAAGTTATTAAATCGATAAAAATTAACCCAGGTAAGGCTTTAAAGCCTTACTTCTGGAGGTATGGCGTAATCTTCTGATAGCCTTTTCTTTAATCTGGCGAACCCGTTCGCGGGTGAGATTGAACTTCTCGCCGATCTCCTCCAGGGTCATGGAATGTTCTCCGTTAAGGCCAAAGTACAATGTTATCACATCTGCTTCGCGCTGCGTCAGGGTCGATAACGCACGCTGAACTTCACGCCGTAGCGAATCATTCATCAGTCCGGAATCCGGAGTCTCCTCGCTGTCATTTTCGAGCACATCCAAAAGACTGTTCTCTTCGCCTTGCACGAACGGAGCATCCATGGAAACGTGACGGCCGGAGATCTTCATCGTATCTACAACTTCAGCTGTAGTTACATCAAGAACTTCTGCCAACTCTTCCGGTGATGGTTCACGCTCATACTTTTGCTCCAGTTCTGAAAACGTCTTTGATATTTTATTCAGTGAACCTACTCTGTTGAGCGGCAAGCGAACGATACGAGATTGTTCTGCCAATGCCTGAAGAATAGACTGACGTATCCACCATACGGCGTAAGAGATAAACTTGAATCCGCGCGTTTCATCAAAACGTTGAGCCGCTTTGATCAAACCGAGATTACCTTCATTGATGAGATCACCCAAAGACAGTCCTTGATTCTGATATTGCTTTGCAACAGACACAACGAAACGAAGATTTGCCTTTGTCAACTTTTCCAACGCAATCTGATCACCTTCCTTAATTCGCTTGGCCAGCTCGACCTCCTCGTCGGGCGTAAGCAAGTCAACCTTTCCAATCTCCTGAAGATACTTGTCCAGTGACTGGCTTTCGCGGTTGGTAATTTGTTTGCTGATCTTAAGCTGTCTCATCCTCTGTTATAGCATTCGTTTTGTTAAACAATATACTGTCAAAATATAGTTCCAGTCAATTATCTGGTAAACGATAATTACGCTGGCGTGGTTTCCGGCCTTGGAGGTCTCGGCAACAGGACTTTTCTGGATAGACGATATTTTCCAGTCTTTTTGTCTATTTCAATCAGCTTAACTTTTATTTCCTCGCCAACTTCCAGCACACCTTCCATATTTTCCAGGCGCTCCCACTTGATCTCCGAAATATGTAACAAGCCGTCTTTACCTGGCATGAATTCAACGAATGCGCCAAACGGCATGATAGACTTAACTTTTCCATCGTAAACCTCTCCTACTTCCGGGATGGCGACGATTCCACGAATGCGACGAAGCGCCGCTTCCATCACATCCTTGCTGGCCGCGAACACTCTTACAACACCTTTATTACCAACTTCTTCAATAGAAACAGTAGCGCCGGTAGTATTTTGAATATCCTGAACAACCTTTCCTCCAGGTCCGATGATAGCGCCGATCATGTCTTTTTCTATGATGACTGTTTCAGCACGTGGCGTCTGAGGCTTCAGATCAGGGCGTGGCGCACTGATCGTCTTCTTCATTTCATTAAGGATATGAAGTCTTCCCTCCTTAGCCTGAAGCAGGGCTTCACGTAATACATCGTAGGTCAGACCATCGACCTTCAAATCCATCTGACATGCAGTGATACCGTTTTCGGTACCCGTTACTTTGAAGTCCATGTCACCAAGGTGATCTTCATCTCCTAGGATGTCTGAAAGTATAGCGTACTTGCCCGTCTTGGCATCTGATATCATTCCCATCGCGATTCCGGATACAGGAGCTTTAACCGGAACGCCAGCGTCCATTAGTGCAAGAGATCCTGCACAGACCGTAGCCATTGATGATGATCCATTCGATTCAAGTATGTCTGAAACAATACGGATGGTATATGGGTTTTTCTCATCCGGAGGCAGCACCTGTTTCAATGCACGAAGAGCCAGGTTACCGTGACCAACTTCCCGTCGTCCAGGTCCACGGTTAGGTTTCACTTCTCCGGTTGAAAAGCCAGGGAAATTATAGTGGAGTATGAACTTTGAATATCCTTCGATCATCGCTCCATCGATCATCTGCTCATCCAGCTTTGTGCCGAGTGTAACCGTTGTAAGGGACTGAGTCTCACCGCGTGTAAATACCGCCGACCCATGTGGTGAAGGAAGATAGTCGACTTCGCACCATATATCCCTGATTTCCTTTGTCTTACGGCCATCTAAGCGAAGACCTTCATTAAGAACTAAATCACGGGAGGCTTTCTTCTGAATGTCGTGGTAATAATGTTTAACCAGGTCGGTATTGATCGTGGTATCCTCTGGCAATGATGCGATATAATCATCGACGATCTTAGCAAAAGCATCAGATCTTTTCTTCTTGTTGGCTGTCAGCAGCCGTGCCGTGCTATATACCTTGTCATAGAAAAGCTTCCACAATTCTTCGCGAAGGTTCTCATCCTTTTGTTCGTGACTGTACTCACGCTTCGTTGTCTTTCCTACCGCGACGGTGAGCTCTTGCTGAAGCTTGCACTGTTCTTTGATTGCTTCATGGGCAAGTTTCAACGCTTCGAGCATATCATCTTCACTCACCTCTTTCATTTCTCCTTCTACCATCAGAATATTTTCGATAGAAGCGCCGACCATCAGGTCAATGTCAGCTCGTCCTTTCTCCTCGAGAGTTGGATTCACCACAAATTTTCCGTCGACTCTTGCGACACGTACTTCTGAAATTGGTCCATTAAAAGGAATATCGGAAACCGAAAGTGCAGCCGACGCAGCGAATGCAGCAAGCGCATCGGGCAATGCTTTTTCATCACCGGAGATAAGATATAACATTACCTGGGTCTCCGCATGATAGTCATCCGGAAAAAGGGGGCGGATCGCTCTATCAACAAGTCGGCTTATGAGTACCTCGTAGTCGGAGAGTTTGCTCTCGCGTTTCATAAATCCACCAGGTACTTTTCCTGTAGAAGCAAACTTTTCCTGGTAGTCAACCGACAGCGGTAAAAAGTCCGTTCCTTCTTTCGCTTCAAGGGCAGAAACAACGCTTGCCAATATCATCGTATTACCCATTCGTAATACAACAGATCCATCAGATTGTCGCGCAAGTTTACCCGTCTCAATCGTTATTTCACGTCCATCGGGAAGCTTACACGTCTTGGTAATAACATTAGGTTTCATAAAAGATTGAATTACAGCCCGGAGAGGGCTTACATTGTGTTAAAAAGCAAAAAAGGGAACCTTGTTGGTTCCCTTCGGGGAATGTCTGTTAGTTATTTTCTGAGCTCTAGATCCGCTAGAATCGCTCTGTACCGCTCAATGTTTGTGTTCTGGAGGTAATTCAGCAGCTTTTTGCGCTTGCCGACCAGCTTCATGAGGCCTTGTTGAGTTGAAAAGTCCTTCTTGTTGTCCTTCAAATGTGCCGTCAGATGATTGATCCGATGGGTAAAAAGGGCAATCTGCGATTCTGCCGAACCTGTTTCTTCCTTTTTCTTAGAAAAACCGTGCTTTGTGAACAGGTCTTGTTTGATTTCTGTAGTCAGATACATCTCAAAAAAATGTTTTTTTCCTTTATTTCAAGGGGCAAAGGTAAGCCAATCGGGCCGTCTTTTCCAAAGAGTACACTAAATTTTCCGGCTTTTGTCAGGTGGTTTTTAGCCTGCTCTGCCTTCGATCAGCAAGCCAGCGTTTCGCCTTTTCGAGGACAACGGCGTAGAAATCCGATTCAAACAGGCGGGCGTCAATCCTGGCCTGGCGGAGGAATATCAGTCCCACGACAAAAAGGATCAGATCTGCAATCCATACTCCCGCCCATGGGGGAATAGTCCCCTGCTTGGCAACTTTTTCGCCTTGCATTGTCAATACATAATAGATTATAAAAAAGAGAATGGATACGAGGAATGGAACGCCCAATCCTCCCTTCTTAATAATTGCTCCCAGTGGGGCTCCAATGAGAAACATGGCAACGCATGCCAAGGAGCTTGCCAGGATCTTGTGCCATTGTATCTCGAATACGGTTAATTCTTTTTGATAGGTGTCCACGCTACTATTCGAATTCCCCACCTGGCTTTTTATTTGGCGGGCGGTATTGGCTGCCCCTTGCAAGACATCACGACTTGGTGTAAGGCCGAATAAGCTGTCTATTTTTGCCAGCTGCGCAGAATCAAAAGCTACTTTTGTTGTGTCAACTTTCTTTTTTGGCGAGGTCGTTTCATCTCTTTTCAACTTCGATTCCTTTGGCCTATTCGTAAGTGCTTTAGATCGTTTTGCCATTTCTCGTTTCATCCGGATAGAATCAGTACGTAGTACGACGCTATCAGACTTTCCAGTTGGTTCCGGCTTCTTTATGGCTCCACCTGCCAGCCTGCCACGTTCTGCATACGGGAGCCTTGCGACAGAGTCCCTGTGTTTTCTAAACTTATATATGTCCGGTGGTAGTGTCACCGAGTCCTGCCTTAGATAAAAGACGAAATGATTGGGTTTCCCTAAATAATAATTAAGTCGTTGGCTAAGAACTTCTCTTCGTAATGAATCCATGTCAAGCTTAAGCTCAGAAAGATTTCTCATGATACGATTTCCCTGAAACCATTTTTTGTCAGTCGTCTGAAGTTGAAAGGATGACAGGTCAAACACCACTTGCGTTTT
>DASVBA010000003.1:0-3860 GCA_036376095.1 Chryseolinea sp. | reverse complement strand
TTCTGAACATACACGAAGCTATACCAGGACACTATGCACAGCTGGTGTACAGTAACCAGTCGCCGAGTATAATAAAATCGGTCCTGGGCAATGGAGCGATGGTGGAAGGATGGGCCGTATACACGGAAATAATGATGCTGGAAAATGGATACGGAAACAATTCGCCCGAAATGTGGCTGATGTATTACAAGTGGAATCTACGCGTTACATGTAACACCATTTTAGATATCAGCGTGCATACCCGAAATATGACCAAGGAAGATGCGATGCATCTGTTGGTAGAGGAGGCCTTTCAGCAGCAGGCCGAAGCCGAGGGAAAGTGGCGCCGCGTTTCACTTACGCAAGTCCAGTTGTGTTCTTATTTTACAGGCTTTTGGGAGATCTTTGAATTCCGGGAGGAATTGAAGAAAACAATGGGCGATAAATTCAACCTTAAGGAGTTTCATGAAAAATTCCTTAGCTATGGAAGCGCGCCCGTGAAATACATTCGCCAGATGTACAAGGTTGATTGATCAAACTAACTCGATTGGACGTACGGAAATTTCGGTGAGTAAAAAATATTTAATGTTTTTCGATAGGTATCTTTCTGGCAGTTGTATGCCAGAGACAGTTTACATTTTTTATGAACACAGAAGAATCATACAATAAGTGGGCTGACCAATACGATACCAGTATTAACAAAACACGAGATCTGGAAGCCTCGTCGTTGAGGGAGAGCTTGGCTAATATTTCCTTCGAGGATTGTTTGGAGATCGGTTGTGGCACGGGCAAAAACACCACGTGGTTGTTAACAAAAGCCCAACACATCACTGCGGTTGACTTATCCATGGAGATGTTATCAAAGGCAAAAGAAAAGATCCGCTCCGGCAATGTAAACTTTATTCGGGCTGACGTCAACGGCTCCTGGACTTTTACAACGAAGCTATTTGACTTGATCACGTTCAGCCTTGTCCTCGAGCATATAGAAGATCTTGAGGCCATCTTCAGGAATGCGTCTGAAAAAATCAAGACGGGTGGATACGTGTATGTCGGCGAATTACACCCGTTTAGACAATATTCAGGTTCAAAAGCAAGGTTCGATACAGAAGTTGGGGAACAAATAGTGCCTTGCTTTACCCATAATTTGTCGGACTTCACGCGAGCCGCCAGGAACAATGGTTTCTCAATTTTGGATATTCGCGAATATTTTGATGACAACAACAAAATGCTCCTTCCAAGAATCTTGGTCATGATATTCCAGAAAACGTAGACCGTGACGAAGGTGGTGTGCAACGTTTTGCCAATACGCATCCAGGGCGAGGGAAAAATCGTATATTTAGCGGGATGAAAAATTCAGGTAGCGCAACGATTCGGACACTACTTCTAAGGTGGGTAATGAATGCCACTTTGGTACTGAGCGTTATTTCGTTTTCCGGTCATGTTTCCGCACCTAAATCCTTTTCCAGCGAGTCGACCAGGACAGAATTAAAGCAGACGCGTTGGATTGCCCGCGAACGAACAGTTCGATTTACAACTATCCATGACGTCTGCGGACACTCTAAATTTTTCGATCAACCCGGCGATTTTTGTTATAGCCGTTTTCAATACGAACGCGAAATAGCCGTCACGCTAAAAGTCAACCTCCGAAGTTACACCATTGACAATAAGCAGTTTCTCATTCATTTCTTCAACTACAATTCTGAAGCGTCCGTGATCAACGCACTTAGAGGATAATCTTCCTCGCGAACCGTTATTCAACATCGGCTCGCCAATCACTCATTCATCATTCATTATTAGCCCGCGGGGGCAGTATCAACTTTTTAACAACATGGAAAGGGTTAAGAGAGGACTACGATTTTTGTTCCTGGTCCTGTTAGTTGTAATGGCAAGTTTTGGACTGGCCTTCAGTGGGAACGTAAACAATCGCGAGAGGTACATGGACAACGAGATAAAGATAGAAATGACGCACAATAAGGAAGAGGACGAGGATGAGGAGGAAGCAAAGGAATAGTTCGTACAAATTCTAAATGGCAGAAGGGCAGGGAATGTATATATTTGAGAAGCAACTTCGCCTACGTATCAGCCATGTGACCGATATAGACGCACCGGCGGTAATTAAAACAAATAAAAATTAACTATGACAGACGATAAACTTGCCGTTCTAATTGACGCGGACAATGTACCCTATGCCAACGTAAAAGAAATGCTGGAGGAGATTTCAAAAAATGGAACACCAACCATTAAGCGCATTTATGCCGACTGGACTAAACCTACTGTTTCTGGTTGGAAGAATGTTCTTTTGGAGAATGCCATTACACCCGTGCAGCAGTACAGTTACACAACCGGAAAGAATTCTTCGGATAGCGCGTTGATAATAGATGCTATGGATATTTTATATTCGGGTAAAGTGAACGGCTTTTGTATCGTATCCAGTGACAGTGATTTTACACGACTGGCGACGAGACTTCGGGAAGCTGGAATGACGGTGATCGGTTTTGGCGAAAAGAAAACTCCGCAAGCTTTCATCTCTGCTTGCGACAAGTTTATTTATATAGAAATCTTAAAGACAGCCAATCTGGAATCTAACAATCCGACGAAAACAAGAGAAAGACCTAAACACAAGAAAGAACCGTTAAGTAAAGTAGACTCTGAAACTATTAGACTGATAACTGAAAGTGTAAACGATTTAGCTGACGAAAGCGGATGGACATTTTTAGGAAGCTTAGGACACTATATTCTAAAGAAGAAACCTGATTTTGACCCAAGGAATTATGGTTTCCCAAAACTTCTGCCATTAATAAAGAACCTCAACAGATTTCAGATCGACGAAAGAGAAACAGGAATAAATAACATCCGACATATATACTTGAAACAAAAGTAGTCTCCCAAGGCATAAAATTCTGAAACGCCTTATAGATTAGTTGGCAGCGTTAATGGATTATGAACTTAGAAGCTTGAAAATTACGATTAATGAAAGAAGTCGAGACCCTCATACCTCACCGGGATCCTTTCCTGTACGTCGACAAGATCGTTTCAGCAACTGCGGAGGAAATAGTTGGAACAAAGGTCTTTTCGGATGCCGATCAGTTCCTTAGAGGAAGTTTCCCCGGTTTTCATTTTGTGCCTGGGACGATTCTCATAGAAGCATTAGCACAATGCGGCGGGGCGGGTATAAAAAAGCTGAACCTGGCGGATGGCTTTTTCGGATTTGCAAATATTGAAAACGCGAGTTTCTTCAAGGGCGTACTATACGGTAAAGAGTTCACGATGGTCATTCGAAACATCAAGATCGCAGAACGGTACATCAAACAATCAGGAGTCGGGTACACTGATGGTGACCGATGCGTAGAACTCACGTGGACCTGTGTGAAGTTTCAATAACCTACACCTAAACCATCTGACTCTGCTCAACCTGGACTCCGGGGGCTAACACACCCACTGCCACCAAAACGCGCACTCATTCACATTCTCACACAGTTACCAAAGACAAACGATTGATGAAACGATTTGTTTAAGTTACCTTCGCGTTCCCACGTCCGGGCTAAATACAACCATCAGCTCATGAGAATACTTACCTTCATAGCCGTTCTGTCTGTACTTTCAATTTCACCTGGCTGTAACAGCAACAAGACCGAAGGGGTCGCCAAAGTAACAAAAGAACACAGGATAATGGACGACGGCAATTTGCTCACCCCGGAACAAGAGGACACTATTTATGCACTCATTCAGGATCTTGAAACGAACATTGGGTCACAGATCGCTGTATTGACCCTTGAGTCATTGGGTGGACAGCCCATCAATGACCTTTCCTTGCAAATCGCCAACGAAATGCATTTGGGACGTAAAGACTACGACGATGGGGTCTTGATCATTGTCGCTGC
>DASVBA010000255.1:0-3086 GCA_036376095.1 Chryseolinea sp. | reverse complement strand
GGTGACTATGCGAAAGAAAAAAGGATTGAATTGATCAACATGGTATGGCAGGCCAACAATCTTAAAGGATATGTCACCGAGATGGAGGCTACCGCTATGCTAAAGCTGGCAAAAGACTGGAATGTCCAGCGTGAGTTGATCGATCTGGTACTCAAATAGTCCTTAGTCTTTAGTACTTAGTCGTTAGTGGGCTTTACTAAGTACTAAAGACTAAATACTAACCACTATTCCTAGCCGTTCATAGACGCCAGGAACTCATCATTGTTTCTTGTTCCCTTCATCTTAGCCTGCAGGAATTCCATTGCTTCCACTGAATTCATATCTGCCATATACTTGCGCAAGATCCACACACGTTGAAGTTCTTCTTCTCTCAACAGGAGATCTTCACGACGCGTTCCTGAGGCAGGCACATCGATTGCCGGGTAGACCCTTCTGTTGGAAAGTTTCCTATCAAGCTGAAGTTCCATGTTACCTGTACCTTTGAACTCTTCAAAAATAACTTCATCCATTTTGGAGCCCGTGTCAATAAGGGCAGTAGCGATTATAGTTAATGAGCCGCCGTTTTCAATTTTCCGGGCGGCGCCGAAGAAGCGTTTCGGTTTGTGCAGTGCGTTGGCGTCGACACCACCGGAAAGAATTTTACCGGATGATGGCACCACCGTGTTGTGCGCACGTGCGAGTCGGGTAAGTGAATCAAGCAGGATCACAACGTCATGGCCACACTCAACCATTCGTTTTGCCTTCTCCAACACGATGCTGGCAACTTTCACATGGCGTTCTGCCTGTTCATCGAACGTTGAGGCAACTACTTCCGCTTTGACGCTACGGGCCATGTCGGTAACTTCTTCAGGACGTTCGTCAATAAGTAACACGATCAGGTAAACTTCCGGGTGGTTTTCGGCGATTGCATTGGCGATGTTTTTCAACAGTACGGTTTTACCCGTCTTGGGCTGGGCGACGATCATACCGCGCTGCCCTTTTCCTATCGGAGAGAAAAGATCCAGGATCCTCGTAGACAGATTGTCGTGCGTGGTACTTAGTCTTAGTTTCTCGTTGGGGAATAATGGAGTCAGGTATTCGAACGCAACCCGGTCGCGTATTTCTTCCGTGGTTTTTCCGTTTACAGACTCGACTTTCAATAACGCAAAATATTTTTCACCTTCTTTCGGCGGACGGATCAGGCCTTTAACCGTATCCCCCGTCTTAAGCCCGAACAATTTGATCTGCGACGGTGAGACGTAGATATCATCGGGGCTCGCCAGGTAATTATAATCGGAAGACCGGAGAAATCCGTAGCCATCCTGCATGATCTCCAGAACACCTTCATTGCTGATGGCTCCGTCGAATTCACGAATAGACGGGCGGAATACTTGTGGTTTTTCTTCCTTTGGCTCGGTTCTGATTGGACGAGTTTGTTCTTCAACAACATTTGGTGATTCGGAATCCGAATCATTGTTATTAAATGTCGTTTGTGGGCTGTCAAAATTTATGTCGATCGAGTCGAGTATTTCGTCGGATGAAAAATCGGAATCCACTTTGGATGTAGGTGGAGTCGGTGCAACATTCTCACGTCTGCGCGGCCGCATTTTCCGCTCGGGTTCAGCGCCGGAAACAGACGACTGAGCGACGGGAGGCGATGATTTTTTTTCTGCAGCAGAATCGCCGGCAACGGCTTGTTGATCAAGGATTTTATAGATGATATCTTGTTTGGAAAGCTTTTTTGCGTTTTTAACGCCCATCTCCTCTGCAATTTCCTTCAGTTCTGAAAGGAGCCTGACATTCAGGTCGTCAATAGTGTACATGTTAATTTTAAGAATGGATTGTGTTTAAAAAAGATTTGTAGAATTGATAAATGTGTTCAGCCGAGCTGAGATTTGGTCATGGAAACAACAAACTAGAAAATAAAAACTCGATAAGTGTGTCCGGATTTATATTCAGAAGGCTTGGGATGAAGCCATATGACACTGCAAGTATAGCCACATTTTGCCTATAATCAAATTGAATAAATATTTTATTCGGCGTAAAAACCCTCCAGCCATTCAAAAAAACTAATTTTAGCCCCAAACAAACTATCGCCATGCTTCAAGTAGCAGTTATCCGAGAACAGCAATCCAAAGTATTAAACGGACTCGCGAAAAGGAATTTTAAGAACGCGTCGGATCTGATATCCATGGTGCTGCAGAAAGATGACCTTCGAAAGGACACGCAAAAAACTCTGGATGACCTCAAAGCCAAAGCAAATGTTGACGCAAAAAGAATCGGCGAATTAATTAAAGCAGGAAATACCGATGAAGCCAATTCATTGCGCGCCGCCGTGTCAACCGCCAAAGACAAGACCAGGACGTTGGAAAGTTCGCTTACGGATTTGGAAAAAGAGCTCACTGACCTCCTGTACAAAATTCCAAATGTCCCTCACGAAAAGGTCCCTGCAGGTGCAGGCCCTGACGATAATCTGACAGTATCCGAACACGGTGTCATACCAACTCTTGGAGAAAATGCTCAGCCTCATTGGGAACTGATAAAAAAGTACGACATCATCGACTTCGATCTCGGCATCAAAATTTCAGGAGCCGGATTTCCGGTATACAAAGGCAAAGGAGCAAAGCTTCAACGCGCGTTAGTAAACTTCTTCCTCGACGAGGCAGAAAAGCAAGGCTACAAAGAGGTTCAACCACCTATTGTCGTCAATGAGGCCTCGGGATATGGCACCGGGCAGCTTCCAGATAAAGAAGGACAAATGTATTTTATCAACGAAGACGGCCTGTATCTCATTCCCACAGCTGAAGTTCCGATAACCAACTTATACCGCGACGTAATAGTTCCTGACGATCAGCTTCCCTTGAAGAACGTCGGATATACGCCTTGCTTCAGACGTGAAGCGGGCAGCTGGGGCGCGCATGTACGCGGACTGAACCGGCTTCATCAGTTTGATAAGGTCGAAATTGTTCAGATCAGAAAACCCGAAGAATCACACCAGGCCCTGGACGACATGTGCAGCTATGTGCAGTCGTTGCTGGAAAAGCTTGAACTCCCCTATCGAAAGTTGTTGCTCTGCGGAGGAGACATGGGATTCAATTCTGCTATCA
>DASVBA010000853.1:0-4499 GCA_036376095.1 Chryseolinea sp. | reverse complement strand
TTCCGGTATGTCACGTACGACAAGTGGACCTGGATAATGTAAGAGAGGTATTTCAAGGTTATCAAGGTATTAATCTGAAACATTTGTCATCCAAGAACGACCAGGGTGACATCATAAGTTTGAGATTCGTAGACATGAATAATCGTATCGAGCGTCAGACAGGATTTATGGATCCGATAATGCCCGACGATGTCAAAGCCTTACTTGACTGTAAAGTATTTGTTTTTATTCCGATAAGTGATTATGAAATATCGATCGAAACATTGAAGTATCTTAAAATGAACAGCAATGGCATCGTTATCTTCGACGCACATGGACCCACAACAGCCTGTTTGTTCAACGGAGAAAGGCAGCGAAAATTCTGGATTGACCGTGATCAATGGTTGCCTTATATAGATGTATTGAAGATGAACCTTGAAGAAGCGCATGCTTCCTGGTTCAAAAAAGAGTATGAAACGCGCGACTATTATGTTGAGTCTGACGAAGTTGACCGGGACTCGCTTCGTGACTTTGCTATTCATTGCCTCGACCTTGGGGTTAAATGCGTCTACATTACAGTAGACTCACGCGGGTGCCTTACTTACTTCCGCAAATCCGGAAAACTTGTTGAGGAAATGGTCCCGGCTGTCAAGGTGGACAACGTGATTGATACAACCGGATGCGGGGATTCGTTTGCAGGGGGAGTCGGATTTGGACTGCTTCAGAAGCCAAACGATTATATCGGCGCCGCGCGTTACGGAAATGCATTAGGGGCGCTACGTACTCAGGGTAAAACTTTTGCTGTATTTAAGTCACTCGAAGAAACAGATAAATTGATAAAGGAAACTTATTTAAGCTGATTAACACACACTTCACGCCCACACATTCATCACTTAAACCAGACGGAATTGATAAAGGCATGTATTTTTGATTTGGATGGTGTGATTGTTGACACTGCCCGATATCATTACTTGGCGTGGAAGCGACTTGCAAAAGAACTTGGAGTAGACCTCACGTTGGAAGATAATGAAAGACTGAAAGGCGTGAGCCGGATGAGGTCGCTGGAAATTATACTCGAGATCGCAGGAGTTTCCCTTAGCGAGATCGAAAAAGAACGGCTGGCAAACAAGAAGAATACCTGGTTTGTCGACTATGTAGAACGGATGGCCCCGGAGGAAATATTTCCAGGGGTGAGAGCGCTGATGCAGGGTATGCGTGAATTAGGGATCAAGCTCGCATTAGCGTCAAGCAGCAAAAATGCCAAGACGGTTATTCAGCTCCTGCACATTCAACATGAGTTTGATGCAATCGTGGATGGAACGATGATCACGCATACAAAACCGCATCCGGAAATATTTCTAATGGCTGCAGATAAATTGGGGATTGAGCCCAAGTATTGCGTGGTCTTCGAGGACGCAGAAGCTGGTGTAGAGGCGGCTCTTGCCGCAGGCATGAAATGTGTTGGTGTAGGTTCTCCTCTCATGTTAAAAGAGGCCAACCGGATAGTGTCGACGACCAGCGAATTCCAAATTGCCGAATTGAATAAGCTATAATAAAGTTAACGTCAACTTGTTTTATCATGAAGGAATATCTTAAACACCACGAATGGCAAATCATAGAGGAAGGTCTTAATCCTCATTACAATATGGTCTCAGAGAGTGTGTTCAGTATTGGCAATGGCCGTATGGGTCAGCGTGCCAATTTTGAAGAAGAATACTCGGGTGAGACCTTGAAGGGCAGTTACGTGGCAGGCGTTTATTACCCCGATAAAACAAGGGTAGGCTGGTGGAAGAACGGCTATCCCGAATATTTTGCCAAGGTGTTAAACGCTCCCAGCTGGATTGGTATCCGCCTCAGCGTAGACAATCAGAAACTTGATCTGGCAAAATGTAAGGTTGAGGACTTTAAACGTGTGCTGGACATGAGGGTCGGTTTATTGTCACGGAGTTTTTCCGCTACTTTTCCCGATGGTAAAAAAGTCCGTGTCGACTCGAAAAGATTTTGTAGCATGGCTAACGGAGAGGTCGGGGCAATCAGATACTCGATCACACCGGTTAATTTTTCATCAAAAGCAACGCTCTCAATTAATGTCGATGCTGATGTTGTAAACAAGGATTCAAACTACGACGAAAAGTTCTGGGAAGAAGTCTACAAGGAAGCAACAGAAGGGCGGGCGATCGTAACGGCTCAAACAAAGAAAACTCTTTTCCATGTAACAACGGGGATGACCTACTCTATTGTCTCTGAGGGAAAGAAGGTTCCGTTTGATCGTGTGAACATCGAACAACGCGAAAAATTTGCCGGGAATGTTATTCAATTCAGTCTGCAGGAAGGAAAGGAGCTGATCATTTATAAGTATGCGGGGATCCTTTCATCAGAAAATCATCCGAAGGATCAGCTGGTAGCCCATTGTCACAAGGTGTTGAACTATGCGATGGAAGCAGGGTTTGAGAAGTTGTTTGAAGAACATGCTAAAGTTTGGACGCACAAGTGGGAGGAATGTGATATCACTATCGAGGGAGACGTCGCCGCCCAGCAAGGGATACGTTTCAATATCTTTCAACTTACGCAAACTTACACCGGTGAGGACGAGCGATTGAATATTGGCCCAAAAGGTTTTACCGGCGAGAAGTATGGCGGAAGTACATATTGGGATACCGAAGCGTACTGTATTCCATTTTACCTCGGAACTGCCGAGCAGAAGGTAGCACGCAACCTTTTGATATACCGATACAAACACTTGCCAAAGGCGATCGAAAACGCTAAAAAGTTAGGATTCACCGATGGTGCAGCTTTTTATCCGTTCGTGACAATGAATGGAGAGGAGTGTCATAACGAATGGGAAATCACATTCGAAGAGATCCACCGCACCAGCGCGATGGCCTATGCGATCCGCGATTATATCGACTACACCGGCGACGAAGGTTACCTGACTGAGTACGGGCTTGAAGTCCTGCTTGGCATATCGAGGTTTTGGGCGCAGCGGGCAAACTGGTCGACGGACAAGAACAAATATGTGATCCTCGGAGTTACAGGACCGAATGAATATGAGAATAACGTAAACAACAACTGGTATACAAATTATCTTGGTGCGTGGACGTTGCGGTTTACACTACAAGCGATTGAATTCGTCAAGAAGTCGGATAATAAACGGTACGGTGAAATTGCGACCAAGATCAAATTTGATGAAAAAGCTGAGACGTCGAAGTGGAGTGACATTATTGAAAAGATGTATTATGCCGAAGACACCCGCAGGGGCGTATTCCTTCAGCAGGATGGTTTCCTGGACAAAGAATTGCTTCGTGTAAGCGATCTTCGGCCTGCAGACCGTCCGTTGAATCAGAAATGGTCGTGGGACAGGATCCTTCGTTCATGTTTTATCAAACAGGCCGATGTACTTCAGGGGCTTTATCTGTTCGAGAATGATTTTGATGTCGAGACGATTCGAAAGAACTTCGACTTTTATGAGCCCATGACGGTACACGAATCATCACTGTCCCCGTGTGTTCATGCGATCCTTGCTTCGAAACTTGGATACAAGGAGCGGGCATATGAATTTTACCTGCGTACCGCGAGGCTTGATCTTGATGATTACAACAATGATACCGAAGAGGGATGCCACATCACGTCAATGGCTGGTACCTGGATGAGCGTTATAAAAGGATTTGGTGGAATGAGGATCAGAAATGGTGAGCTCCATCTGAATCCATTCCTGCCTGATAAATGGAAGTCGTTTTCATTCAGACTTGAGTTTAGAGAACGTGTAATAAAAGTTAAGGTCAGCACCGATGGCGTTCAGACCATGCTTGAATCAGGCAAGCCCATTGAAATAGTGGTGAAGGATGAAAGAGTGAAGTTGGAAGCGTGAGCAATGAAGAGGGAGTTGGGTGTTCTTGTGGCAGGCGGCGCGCTGTGAACACTCAATAAATCAATGTGTCAATAAATCAATGCTCAGGTAGATTCTGCTCTTGAAATAGAGTCGGAGATAACGGTGCTGGATGGCAATCATTCATTTTGTTGATTATTAATTCTTTTGGGAGTATGGTTTCTACTGGGAAACACTCAATAAATCAATGTGTCAATAAATCAATGTTCAGGTAGATTCTGCTGTTGAATTAGAGTCGGAGATAACGGTGGCAGAGGGCAGTCATTCATTTTGTTGATTATTAATTTTTTGGGAGTATGGTTTCTACTGGGAAACACTCAATAAATCAATATGTCAATAAATCAATGCTCAGGTAGTTTCTGCTGTTGAAATAGAGTCGGAGATAACGATGCTCGATGGGCAATCATTCATTTTTTTGATTATTAATTTTTTGGAATGTTTCTCCTTAAACACTCAATAAATCAATATGTCAATAAATCAATGTTCAGGTAGATTCTGCTGTTGAATTAGAGTCGGAGATAACGGTGCTGGATGGCAATCATTCATTTTGTTGATTATTAATTCTTTTGGGAGTATGGTTTCTACTGGGAAACACTCAATAAATCAATGTGTCAATAAATCAATGTTCAGGTAG
>DASVBA010000851.1:0-4282 GCA_036376095.1 Chryseolinea sp. | reverse complement strand
ATCCGCTTCAACGCCTCTTTCAAATCCTTTTCAGAGGCAGCATACGACAACCTCACGCAATTATCGTCGCCAAACGCGCCGCCTGGAACTAACGCCACGTGTCCCTTCTCCAGCATATACATGCAGAAGTCGTCGCCGTTTTTTATAGTAAAATTGCCGTCAGATTTTCCAAAATAGGAGCTTACATCAGGGAAGAAATAGAACGCACCCTCTGGATAATTGGTCTTAACACCGGGGATCTCTTTCAAAAGCTTGAAGACAATTTCCCGTCTCTCGCGATACTCTTGCACCATCTTGTTAGTGGGTTGCATGTCGCCGGTAATAGCGGCTAAAGCTGCGCGCTGAGCGATGGAGCAGTTGGCGGAGGTGATTTGCCCCTGAACCTTGTTACATCCATCTGCGATCCATTTCGGTGCGGCGATGTATCCAACTCTCCAGCCGGTCATAGCAAACCCTTTTGCGAAACCATTTACGGTTATTGTCCTTTCAAACATTCCGGGAAAAGAGGCTATGCTCACCTGTTCACCCGTGAAGTTGATATGCTCGTATATTTCATCGGCGATAACAAGCAGGTCAGGATGCTTCAATACAACATTGGCAATGTCCTGAAGCTCTTGCTTTGAAAAAACAGAGCCGGTCGGGTTACACGGGGACGAAAAGATTATCGCTTTGGTCTTTGGAGTGATGGCAGCCTCCAACTGAGTGGCCGTCACCTTGAAGTCATTTTCGAGCCCTCCTTTAAGTATGACTGGCGTAGCATCCGTGAGACGAACCAAAGCGTCATAACTTACCCAGAAAGGAGAAAACACAATCACTTCGTCGCCGGCATTTAACAGTGCCAGCATCGCATTTGCAATGGATTGTTTAGCGCCGTTGGATACGACAATATTTTCTGCCTTGTAGGGAACGTTGTTTTCTTTTTGATACTTGGCTGCGAGCGCTTCGCGAAGATCCTGATAACCCGCCACTGGTGGATACGCAAAATACTTTCCTTCATCGATGGCTTTCTTTGCGGCTTCACAAATATGCAAAGGTGTTTTGAAGTCAGGCTCACCCAGACTTAAGCCGATCACATCAATGCCCTTGTTCTTAAATTCACGGGCTTTAGCCGCCATAGCCAGTGTTGCTGATTCCTGGATGGCTTCGATTCTATTGGAAAGTTTGTTCATAGTCATAATTGAGCGCGGCAAAGAAAATAATTTAAATCCGAAGATGGAAGACCAATTTTCAGATCAATTTGATTCATGCGATTCAAGCCTGATAATTGGAGTCCAGACACAAAACGATCGTTCGGTGTGTTAGGTTTTGTTTGGGCGGGTAATTAAGATGCGTAAGACTCCCGGATTTATCCGCGTGTGCGGTAAGTTACGGCGTTCCATTTTTGACGATCTTTTTGAAATACCTGGCGTCAATAACCCTGCGCTGGATAATGTAGACTCACACCGGGACGTGCTTCATAAGAATTCTTTTGCTGATTTTTTTCAACTAAAGACCCGGGGAAGGGACTATCAGGAAAACAACGTCCTTCCGAGGATACTTCTACCAAGCGTGATTTCATCTGCATACTCGAGGTCACCGCCCACGGGTACTCCACGAGCGATAACGCTAACGCGAAGCGCCAGGTCCTTAATTCGACGGTTGATATAAAAAGCTGTGGTGTCACCTTCCATGGTCGGACTCAAGGCGAGGATAACCTCTTTGATCTCCGACTGACCATGATTAAGACGATCGACTAATGATTCAATCTTCAAATCCGCGGGGCCAATTCCATTCATTGGAGAGATCACGCCGCCAATTACATGGTATAGTCCATTGAATTGAGCAGTGTTTTCGATGGCCATTACGTCTTTTGCATCTTCGACTATGCATAAGACAGCGCGATCACGTTTATGGCTGACGCAAATGGCACAGACCTCGCTGTCGGAAATATTGTGGCAGTGTTTGCAAAATCTGATGTTGGCTCTTAAGGTATTCAATGCCTCAGTGAGAGCAGCAGTATTTTCTTCTTTATCGCGGATAAGATGTAATACGAGGCGCAGGGCAGTCTTCTTCCCGATACCAGGAAGCTTGGCAATCTGGTTCACTGCATTCTCGATCAATCGCGATGGATAATCCACTAGTTCACAAAATTCTTGCCTCAATACCTGCTTCACAAATAGACTCTCTCATTGGCCTGAGAAAATCGAACGTTCCGCTCTTAACGGCACACTTGCCTTTATAATGGATAAGTAAGGTACATTGTTCAGCTTGTTCAGGTGTATGTTTGCAAACACGGATGAGCGTTGAAATGACATGATCAAAAGTGTTTACATCATCATTGAACACCACCAGATCGACAATGTCTGTGGTTTCAATCACCTCCAATATTTCCACTGATTCCACCTCCTGATAACCGTGCTTCATGACCCGGGAATTTAAAATGCAAAGTTAAGGCATTTTCACCTTTTGTGGGAGCGCCAAACAGTATACAATTTGGAATTTAACCGATTTACTGATTTTTTGCTGCCTCAAACTTCCTGCCCAATGACCCCTTTACAAGTCGTCGTTATTTTGACTGTATATTTCGGCGTTCTGATCCTGATCTCGATCATCACCTCTAAAGGGGCAGATACCAATACTTTTTTCACGGGAAACCGACAATCGCCGTGGTATCTGGTGGCCTTCGGCATGATCGGTGCCTCTTTGTCAGGGGTCACTTTTATTTCGGTTCCCGGTAATGTGGGCAAGATCGGATTCGGATATTTCCAGGTGGTGCTGGGATATCTTCTCGGTTATTGGGTCATTATTGGCGTTTTGATGCCACTTTACTACCGGTTGAATCTTATTTCCATCTATACGTTCCTCGAAAAGCGTTTCAGTTTCTGGTCGTATAAAACCGGGGCATTCTTTTTCCTCATCTCAAGAACAATTGGATCATCGCTCAGATTATATCTCGCAGCTACGGTACTGCAATTATTTCTTTTCGACGCATGGAATGTTCCATTCATTGTAACGGTAGCAACGACTATAGTATTGATTTGGATATACACCTTCAAAGGTGGGATCAAGACCATTGTATGGACGGACACTTTTCAGACTTTTTTTCTGGTAGCAGCTGTTTGCGTGGCGGTATGGCAAATCACTCAAAGGCTGGGCCTGTCAATCCCGGAAATGATAAGCACCGTTCAAAACAGCAGCTACTCCAGGGTCTTTTATTTTGACGATCCGAACTCTCCTATGTATTTCTGGAAACAATTTCTCGGGGGTGCTTTCATCGCAATTACTATGACGGGGATGGATCAGGAGATCATGCAAAAGAATCTCACTTGCAAGAATATCGGTGACGCACAAAAGAACATGTTTTGGTTCAGCCTCATTCTGGTGGTTGTCAATCTTTTGTTCCTCACCTTAGGCGCGCTTCTATACATATATAGTGCGAAAACAAACTTCCCTATTCCGGAAATGTCCGACGAGCTGTTCCCAAGATTGGCGTTTAATGAACTTGGCGAAGCAGTGGGAATATTCTTTCTTTTGGGGATTACGGCTTCGTCCTACGCAAGTGCAGACTCGGCACTTGCAGGTCTGACGACATCTTTTTGCATCGATTTTCTGAACTTCAACAAAAAACCGGAAGAGCAGCGGAAGCGACAGAAGTTTATTGTACACGTAGCCTTCTCGTTGCTATTTCTTGTTATTATAGTGGTCTTCAGGGAGATTAACGAGCGATCCGTTATAGATGCTGTACTGAATATTGCCGGGTACACCTATGGACCGTTGCTGGGGCTGTTTTCATTCGGGGTATTTACAAAGAGAATAGTGAATGATAAGCTCGTGCCATTGATCTGCGTGATTTCTCCAATATTATCTTACGTGCTAAGCACAAATTCGCAGGCCTGGTTTGGCGGGTATAAATTTGGTATCGAGATCCTCATCGCGAATGGAATGATAACATTCCTGGGGTTGTGGCTGATATCGGGAAGGGGAAATGGGGGAGATAAGGAAATAGGGAAATAAGGAAATAAGGAGGTGGTGCATCCACAACCCTTCCCCTATTGCCCTATTGCCTTATCGCCTTATCTCCTTATTGCCTTATCCCCCCTACAAAAGGAAAAGGCCGCCCCCGAAAAGAGGCGACCTGAATCCCGATTAAAAAACCAACCCCACTATTATCTTTCGATGATCACTGTATGTGATATCTTATTATCTCTTTGTGAAATGGAACTCTCGTATCTCGCTGCCTTTCACAACGCGGATGGTATACGTATCCTTTAGCGCAGTACCGAAGTCGATGATAAGCTTTCGC
>DASVBA010000849.1:0-3298 GCA_036376095.1 Chryseolinea sp. | reverse complement strand
ATCATTATCGGTGCAATCTATTTCCTATATAAGGACAGTGGAAATAGTCCAAGCGCTGGCAGGGACAAGTCCATCGCCATCCTTCCCTTCAAAAACCTAAGCGAAGACCAGCAAAACGAATATTTCAGCGAAGGTGTCATTGAAGCAATACGCACGGGATTGTCTCAAATCAAAGAGTTCAGGGTTATCTCAAGAACGTCCGTCGAGCAGTATCGCGAAAGCTCCAAACCTGCAAGTGTCATCGCCAATGAGCTAGGGGTGGCCACGTTGCTGGAGGGCAGTATTCAGCGAAATAATAATAAGGTCCGGATCGAAGTTCGCCTGGTAGACGGGGCGACCGAGGAACAGATGTGGGCGATGAGCTATGATCGCGAGCTTGAAGATGTTTTCGCCATCCAAACGGAAATCGCGCAACAGGTAGCGCAAGAGCTCAACGCAAAACTCTCCCCTGAAGAAAAAACAAAACTCTCAAGATCTGATACCGAAAACCCAAGAGCATATGACCTGTATTTGAAAGGAGTTTACGAATACAGAACGTATACCAATAAAGGGATTCACAATGCAATCGAACTTCTTACGGAGGCCATAGAACTGGATCCCAATTATGCCCGCGCGCATGCATTTCTCGCTAACAGCTACATTGGCCTGGCTACGATCTTTGGTGCGGAACTTGGTGCACTGGAAGCCTTAGACAAGGGTAAACCCTTTATTGACAAGGCACTATCGCTGGATCCCGGCCTCGACGAGGCGCACATGCTCATGGGCTTCTATCATTTATACCGCGATTGGGATTTTGAGAAAGCCGAATCTGAATACAAGCTGTCTATTGCATCAGACCATCCTGATGCACTGGCACTTTATGCCGACTTCCTCAACTTCATGAAACGGCATGAAGAGGCAATGGCTATCGCAGAGCGCCTGAACATCAAGGATCCTTACTACCCTAATTCCAGGATGATCTTATCCTATATCTACAATGGACGGCTAGATGAGGCCCTGGAATTTTCCAAATCGCGCCTTAAGATGTTTAATAACTATTATTCAATGGATTCGCACGGGTTCCTGTTGCTTCAGTTAAAACAGTATAAGGAAGCAATTTATTATTTCAGCAAAGCAATAGCGCTGGAAAATATCCGATACCCGAGGATGCTCGGTTGGATGGGGGCGGCGTATGCGAAATCAGGGGATAGGGCAGAAGCGTTACAAATAATTGAGGAACTCAAGCAACGGCTCGCCAACAACGAGGGTGGTTCTATCGCATTTTTTATTGCCGTAATTTATTCTGCCCTGGAAGAAAAGAGTGCCGCACTTTCCTGGCTTCAGACCGCCTATAAATCTCATGATATGGAAATGCCGTGGATCATGACGGAACCTCAACTCTACAACCTCCATAATGAATCTCAATTCCGGCAGATAGCCAGGGAAATAGGTTTTAAGTAATTTCTCTCCTTCCAATTTTCACTTTCCCCAACTTTTTTCAATCCCATTCAACGTGACTTAAAGCTTTAAAAAAAAGTTTAAAGTCTTTGAAACATCCACGGAACCAGGGACATCCGTTGTGATTCCATCTTTGTCGCAATCGACTGGAATCATGAAAAAGCTCCTGCTACTACTAACGTCTGTCACATACGCAACAATTTCTTTCAGCCAGATCGCAATAACTGGTAGGATAGGGGACGGCCGAGAACAGCTCCCATTTGTTTCGGTCATGTTGCTCGATCCAGACTCTACCCTGGTGAAAGGTACCGTAACAGATGATACCGGCGAATTCCGGATAGAAGGAGTTGATCCAGGTTTTTATTTTATATCGGCGTCGATGGTGGGGTATTCCTTGTTCTACTCCCGGCAGATTGAAGCGGGTGCTTCGAATATCACTTTGAACGAAATCATTCTCGAGGAAACGGCTACACAACTTGCAGACCTGACGGTTAGCGCCCAAAAACCGTTGTTTGATCAACAGATCGACAGGATTACAGTGAACGTCAGGAATAGCATTTTATCAACGGGGAACTCTGTGCTTGAAGTGTTACAGAAATCACCCGGTATCGTCGTCAACCGGCAAACGAATAGCATCAGCATGAATGGAAAGTCACCCGTCAGGGTAATGATCAATAACAAGCTTCTTCAATTGCCTTTGGAAGTTGTAGTTCAGATGCTTGAAGGTATGAACGCGTCAAACGTTGAAAAACTAGAGCTCATAGTCACTCCTCCGGCGAATTATGATGCTGACGGAAATGGCGGCATCATTCACATCATCTCGAACGAGCATGAAAGAACTGGAACTAGTGCATCGTTTGGCCTGGTGGCAGGAGTAAAGTGGGCTGAAACATTTGGTGGAAACGTTGATGTACACCATCGGCGTAAGCGATTAGCTTACTTTATTGATTATTCTGTGCTCCGAAGTCATAATCTCCATACGCTCGAAGCCGAAAGAAAAATAACTACTCGTGAATTTCTTCAGACAGTAAGTGATTACAGCCGGAGAGAAAACTTTACCACCCAACAAAATTTAAATATGGGAGTAGAATGGAAGGTAGGTGCAAACACCCTCGTTAATGTATTGTTTACAGGTTACAGTCGCAACTGGGAATTAAAAGCCACTACGACGGACGAATATCAGGTCGCAGTCGATTCTATTTCAACAACCAGAATGGCCATTCATGAATCCAATATCTGGCGAAGTGGGACAGGTTCAATTGGCTTTACGACAAATATCAGTTCAAAAAGCAGAATAAGCGCAACCATAGACTATCTCTACTATCAAAACGACAATCCATCCCGGTATGAGGTTACCATTCTTCAGCAGGATACTCCAGCGCCGGCTTATCTGATCGACCTGGAGAAATCCACACCCATTCACCTTTATGTAGCGAAAGTGGATTACAGCGTCGATATTTCCCCAATGCTATCAATCGAAGCGGGGGCAAAGACTGTGTTATCTTCTCTCCAGAACGATGTAACAGTCCAGCATGGAATCGACAATGTCTGGACCCGCGACACCACGTTTAGTTCTAATGCAAGATTGCAGGAGCAAATAACGGCTGGCTACATTTCAACGAAATGGTTAACATCGAAATGGCAGATAACGGGAGGGCTGCGTTACGAACATACGACCACATCTATCACGACACCCGCGCGCAAAACGATAACAGACCGACGTTATGGCAACTTTTTCCCTTCATTTTTGATGCGTAGAAATTTTGATAATGAACAGGATCTCCAATTTTCATATTCACGAAGGATTACACGCCCGACCTACAATGATATCGCGCCATTTGTTTTTTTCTGGGGACCGGAT
>DASVBA010000823.1:0-5121 GCA_036376095.1 Chryseolinea sp. | reverse complement strand
AAACAGAATATCGAGAGGCGAGTCAACAGGTGAAGTGTTAAAACATATTCTTGTCCGCGCCGGCAGCCTTCTTATAATCGGAGTGCTGATGGCCAACTCGAGAAATGTGGATGCCGAATATACAGGAATGACGAAAAGTCTGTGGTCCATGATCATGTACACCGGTGTGTTTCTAGTCTGGTTTAACTACGACAACACAAAATGGAATAAGTACACCGTCTACGGACTTCAGCTCCTGGGAGTGCTGATGATACTACCCATGGTTTACATTTTCAGGTCTGCGGACGACGGTACATTCCGGTTCAACTCCTGGGGTATACTGGGAACGATAGGCTGGGGTTCGCTCGTCGCAGGCCTGGTATATATGTGGTTCCGCGATAACATTTCGAGGACAGCAATCTTCGTGATCCTCTTCCTGCTTCTGAACATACTTTCGAAGCTGCAGTTGCTTGATTTTCTCCGTCCATTGAGAACAGTCATGGGCCCCCTTATAAACGGGAATGCACCATTCATTGTGCTCTCGGGAATGCTCATTACGCTGATCCTTAAGAAGCACGCTACGGTAAATGCTCAAAAAACAGTTCTAATAATTGTAGCGTTGGGTATTCTCAGTATTGCCGCCGGGCTTATTCTACGTCCGTGGTTCATCATCTCCAAGATCCAGGCTACACCTACCTGGGGTCTCGTTTGTAATGGCATAAGCATGTTATTGTTTGCGCTGCTATTTTGGATCATCGATATAATGAAAAAAATAAACTGGAGTCTTTTCCTACAGCCTGCGGGCGCTAATTCACTTACTGTCTACCTTGTACCCGATATGTTCTATTATATAATCTGGCAATTCGGACTGCCATTACTTTTCTATAAACATTTACCTGAGCCAGCATTGGTTATCCTTGGATCGATCGTCTGGGCCCTAATAATGGGAGTCGTATTGCCCAGGGTTTTAGAGAAGATAAACTTCAGGCTTAAGCTTTGATGAGAATGTTAGAGGGATTGCCCAGATCCCGTGATTTTAGGGCACGCAGATTAACGTGAACAGATCTGCGAAAATCAGCGTGTCTTTCAATCTGCGAAGATCAGCGGGAAAAAAATATTGGGAAAACAACCAGAGCGTTAGATGACTGGACTTTAGTCCAACGAATATCAAGTTAGTGATGAACATCCATTTTAACTGCAGTCTCATAATCCGTGTAGTGAATGTACTTTTTAACACTCAACCACAGAACGGAAGGTGACGCTCCCGTAGCGTGGTTTCGGATCACGAAGGGGCGCACGTTGTCATACATTGAATCTTTTGTGATCTCGGTAACGTTCCAGTTCTTTCCTTTATCTGATGTCGTCCATTTTTCGATCTCAAATTTTCCGTTCTTCATGCGCGACAAATACAGCGTAGATGGATCCTGATGATCGAGAATAATTCCGCCTGAATAGTTCGGTTCGGTCTCGATAGAATCCGCGGGAGTCTGCGGGAACCAGCGGCCGGAATTCAAGAGTTTGTGGTTAACCCATTGACCTTGTTCCCACAGGGCATAATAATAGAGGTGGGTAGAATCATCAGGGAACCGCGAATAGACGATCACGGGATCACCTTGCTGGTCTTCGGACACATCCCAGATCCAGGCTTTTTCATTTGTTGTGGTTGCATCGTATACAACGTCCGTCTCGCGTGGCTCTGCCGGCAGCGCTGACCATGCTTTTATTTTTTGTCCATTAGCCTTGTACAGGTAGCCATCGCGGTATTTCGCATAGTAGATGGAGTTGGTCGGCTCCCGGTTCGGATGGCCATCGGTAAACGCAATGTGAATGGCATCCTTGCTGTTGGACGCTATTTTTACATAAGGTCGCCTGTCTCTATAGAGTCTTTCAGGCAGGATAAAGATTTTTCCCTTAGACCAGGTTTCTCCATTATCTGTTGACGTTGAAAAATTGGGTTTATAATCTGCGCCGCGCCAGAACAGGTATAGCGTGTTTTGTTCATCAGCTAATTGACAAAGGTTGGTGTACGTATACGTGTTGCTGCTTCCGGAATATGCAACCGTATCATTCAGCTGCAAGCTGCGTGTAGGATCCCAGGTAGAGATATCTTCAGGATATTTTGCTTTTACAAGGTAGATACGATCGCCGCTGTGCTTGGAATAGGTCAGCCACAATTTTCCGTCTTTATCGATGAACATTCCCGGATTATCATGGTCATCTACTTCAAGCTCCTTGTGCACGATCGTTGTCTCAATTGTTTTCCGGTCGTGGTCATAAAAGCCCACCGTTACATTTCCAGCGTGGTCGATCCAGGCTGCATAGGTGCGACGGTATTTTCCATTAAAGTAGATTGCCCGCGGATCAGAAAACCAGCACCAGGCGCCGTCATCGGTGAACGACAAATAGGTTTCTCCCGGTTGTGCGGTCGCAGGTTCGGAATTTTGTTTGCAAACTGAAAAAGTCAGCAGGATAAGAATGGATGAAAAGAAAATTGTGCGCGTACCCTTCATAAAAAATAAAAATTCCTTGTTAGTGGCAAAGTTGAACAGGGTCATACCTTTCAATTGGTGCTTGCTGAAAAGGAAAAATAGTATTGGCACCTGATCTTAACCGTGAATCTAATGAAAGCCAGCTATGGTGTGATACTTGTTGCTATTCAAATTGCTGTGATTCTCCGCACTGAGCATGGATTTTACGGGGTAGTGTGGGAATGGGCTTAATCAAGCCTTAGTGGTCTTGCTGACTTCGACAGTTGATGGTTGCAACACATGACCCTCATTCATGATCCGGCCCCATTTTAATCGGCCCCAAACGCGCTCATGAAGGTAGAACAACCCGATCTTCGTGAACACTTCAAATCCGCCGATGGTTAGGGCGCTTAAAGGTTTACCGGTTATGATGTATGCGACCATCATCGTGTCCAACGTGCCAACTATACGCCAGGTGATGCCTTTTACAAGGCTTCGCGCGTGGGTAGGTCCCACGCCGTGTATGCGGCCAAAGGGAATAATATTCCACACGCGCTCGTGCAAATAGAACAGGATGATCTTTGTGAGAACTTCCGTGAACCCGATCTTCAGGGCGTCGCCGATGTTGCCGGTAACGATAAAGGAAAGGAAAATGGTATCCAGCGTCCCCAGTGCCCTCCAGGAGACACCTTTTACGAAGCTTCGGGTATGCGAGTCGGTCATGGATTTTGAGTAAATGGCCTTAAATATAGTAGTTCTATAGACAAAAGAAGAATGAGTAATGAGAAGATGAAAAGGTGAGGAAATAGACTTTAAGCCACTGTCATTCAGGGCGGCTTCTCTTTTATCTGCTTCACGCAAGGAAACCGTCATTTACCAAATCGAACGGGTCGGAGATATGTCGTTCAGTTCAGCAGGCCGGACCGCGTGGTCTTTAAGCGCGGAGAATAGTTGGGTTTGTGCTAATGGGAAGTGCGCATTAGGAAACCCGGTTTGTGCGATCAAAAAATGTGCATAAGCGCAGAGGGCCGCAGAATGCAATAGTAGGTTCAGAACCTGACATCCAGAGCTACCCTCAGCGACTCACTGGCTATCAATTGCACCTCGGGGCAACTGATGCCAATATTTTTTGGGCTTTAGCCGAAATAGAGGTCTCTTACAAAGAGCTGCTATGATGCTGTCATTGGTAGTGCTTTCGCTATAGATGAAGTCGTGCGCACCCGCAATGGAGGCATAGCCTTAACGTAACGAAGTGCGATCAAAGGATGTGAATAAGCAAGGGCCGTCCCACAGAAAAACGCAAACACATTTTCATTGCCTTTCATCCCGCGCTACGCCTACCGTTTCTTAGCGCCTCCGTGCCTCCGCGGTGATCCCTGACACCCACCCCCCACTCACATCACTCCCCAATAATTTATTGGTATATTTCTAATATGATCAAAACTACAGTAGTAGGCTCCTACCCGATGATCGACTGGCTCGCTGCCAGTCCAAGCCGCCAGGCGCTGGAAGATGCTACTATGGTCGTATTGAAAACACAGGAACTTGCTGAGATCGATGTGATCGCCGACGGCGAATTGTACCGCTTCGATGTTAATCACCCCGAAACGAATGGAATGATCGAATACTTTGTGAAGCCGCTCGGCAATGTACGCAGCGAAATCACCCGAACGGATATCGAAGCCTTCGGCAAACAAAAAGGCATGAGCTTTCGGGTACGTCCGGCCGCTGTTGTTGAAGGGGAAATCAATGAGGGCACACTTGACCTTGTGAACGCTTATAAAAGGATCAGGTCACTGACGAAACACGCCTTCAAATTCACTGTCACTGGTCCGCACATGTTGTGCAAAACCTTGTTGGACTACTACTATAAGGACTTGCCATCGCTGGCCAATGCTATTGCTCAAGTCTTAGCAAAACAGATCAGGGAGATCGATGCCGATGTGGTTCAATTGGATGAAGCCAATCTTCCCGGTTCGCCGGAAGAATGGGAGTGGGCAGCAACCTCAATAAACATAATGTTGGACGCCATCCCCAAAACACCTGCTGTGCATCTTTGCTTTGGTAATTACGGCGGCCAGTCCGTGCAAAAAGGAACCTGGGAAAAACTTATCGCATACATGAATGCACTGCACACCGACCATGTAGTGCTGGAATTTGCTCACCGCGGATATGATGAGCTTGAATTCTTCAAGGACTTACGTCCTGAAACAGGAATTGGTTTAGGAGTGGTGGATATCAAATCTACGGTCATAGAAACACCGGAACTCATTGCCAAAAGAATAGAGCATGCAACCCAGGTACTAGGCGATAATCGTATCCGTTACATCCATCCCGATTGCGGGTTCTGGATGCTGAAGCGTTCTATTGCCAATGCCAAGATCCACGCGCTTACTCAAGGACGGAATTTGTTTGAAGGGCGATGAAATCATCCTGTTAACCATAAGGAAGAATCAAGCTTAGTACCGATCTCCTGCTTCAATCGATTTATTGGATGTCTGTGAATATTGTGTGCCATCGTTGATCGGCGAACATGTCATCTCCACAATAGGCACGCTATTTTTTGTAACCTTGGAGTTAGCCCTCCACAGAGCTGCGGTTGTTATTGGATAAGGAATCCCCTTGCGTTGGATCCAGTAGCTTACTCTTGACTTTTGAGTTTTTCCAATCGAAA
>DASVBA010000819.1:0-3834 GCA_036376095.1 Chryseolinea sp. | reverse complement strand
CACTTTAAACATTATATTTTGTTTGTAGGAAGCGCAGGACGAAAGTATAAGGCCTAAAAGCAGTAGCCTGTTGGTTTTACCAGCAAGTAGTCTTTTCAACGTATCAAGAATTGAGTCATTAGTGTAAAATTAAGGATTTTCTCATTAACTCTGCCAGAGTGGGCAGCGCTGAGTCCTTGGGTGACAATATCGGATTTTCAGTTTGCCAATCGATCCGGAGATCAGGATCGTTCCAGACGATACCACCCTCTGCCTCACGGTTATAGATGTTTGTGCATTTGTAGGCAAAAAGAGTGTCTTCGAGAGCGGCGAACCCGTGAGCAAAACCCTCGGGCACCATCAACATGTTTCGTTTCTCCGAATCAAGCACGCAATAATATACCTTGCCAAACGTGTTGGAACTACGGCGAATGTCGGCGACCACATCTAACACTTTCCCCTTTACCACAGTCACCAGTTTGGCCTGAGCATGGGGCGGACGTTGAAAATGCAAACCGCGGATCACTCCCTTTAGAGAATAGGAATGATTCTGTTGAACAAATTTGTAGCTGATATTGTGTTTACGGAAAGTATCTTCGTTGTACAGTTCAAAGAACCATCCTCTGTTATCACTATAAATTGACGGTGTTATTTCCAACAGCCCCTCAAATCCGGTCTCTTTTACTTCCATGTTGTAAATCGGTAGCTAAGACGCTTTTTTCACACTTGCAAGGGTAGCAAGATACTTATCGATTACCAGCGATTCGTTATACTCGAGCTCCATTTTGGTTCGGCCGTTCAACCCGAAGACCTTCAACTTTTCGTCTTCGAACGAGGCCATCATTTTCATCTTATCAGCAAGATCGTCGGCATCTTTGAGCTTGCATAGCAGACCATTGTAATTGTCTTCAACGACATGATTACATCCGGGTACATCAGTGGCTATGATCGGTTTGGCTGAGCTGGCAGCTTCAAGAAGAGTTCGTGGTGTCCCTTCGCGATAGGAGGGTAAGACCACACAATCTGCTTTATCGATGAAGCTCCGAACATCGTTGGTAGTCCCGAGGTACTGAATAACTCCTGATTGGATCCACTCCTGAATTACTTTCTTCTTTATACCGCGTTTGTGTTCAGGATCCATAGCACCGAGCACCTGGAAGTTTGCATCCAAACCGTCGGTTCTAAGTTTTCGCACAGCTTCAACATACTCCATTACGCCCTTGTCGGTAATAAGACGTGAAATAAGGAGGAATGTGAACTTGTTGTTTCGCCGGAACGCCATTGGCGCAAATTTGTTAAGGTCAATACCGGAGCCCGGGATTATATCGGCAGATTTTGATGGAACAAGCTTTCGCTTGAGGAATAACTTAAGGTCTTCAGGATTTTGGAAGAACACTTTGCTGGCGAACCTGAAGCTGATGCGGTAGAGTGTAATTGCGACAAGCGAGACGAGATTGTCCTTCAGAAAGACCGTACCCAGGCCGCATACATTATTTACAACCGGGATTCTCAGGAGTGAAGCTGCCAACGTCCCATAGACATTTGGCTTGATCGTGTAATGAAGAATCACGTCGGGTCTTACTTTTCGATAAATCAGGTAAAGCTCAAGCACCAGTGCCGAATCTTTTATGGGATTGGCGCCGCGGCTGTCCATCTTGACCTTGTGATGAATGCACCCTGCTTCTCTTAAGAGATGCGTATAGTCGTCTTCTGGTGCAATGGTGTGTACTTCGTAGCCCTTTTCAAGCAGGGCATGTACAAAATTCATCCTGAAGTTATAAATGTTCCAGGATGTGTTGAGTACTATCGCAATTCTCATCGGATCTGGGGGCTCTGATTGTGAGAATTTTCGGATCCTAGACTTCGACAAACCGCCGAATTATCAAGTTATCTTAAAAAATCTCTGGTTTAGATCAATCAAAGATATTCAAAAGTTTCACTCCCAGAAAACTTAATCTAAAATTTATCGTTTATGTTTGGCTATTGCTAGCACATTAATGACAGAGCAGGATAACAAAGCAGTATTAGTTGCAATTGGAAGCACTCAGCATGCCGAAATAACTCAGGAGCATCTCGATGAACTGGCGTTTCTGGCTGAGACAGCGGGCATCAAGACGATCAGGAAGTTTGTACAGAATCTTCCACAACCGGATGGGCGAACGTTTGTAGGAAAGGGTAAGCTCAGCGAAATAAAAGAGTTTGTTCATGCTGAGAAAGCCACTAATGTGATCTTCGATGATGATCTTTCGCCATCGCAGCTCAGGAATCTTGAGAGAGAGTTCAACTCGCCAGCTGACGAGGACTATAAAGTTCGCGTTTATGACCGTAGCCTTTTGATCCTCGACATCTTCTTGTGGCGCGCCCAGACAGCGCAGGCTAAAACACAGGTAGAACTCGCGCGCAATCAATATTTGCTTCCGCGTCTTACCCGGATGTGGACTCACCTTGAGCGTCAACGTGGTGGTACAGGTACGCGCGGCGGTGCGGGTGAACGCGAAATTGAAACAGACAGGAGGAACATCAAGATCCAGATCAATATCTTAAAGGAAAAGCTGGACCGGATCGAGAAACAGAGGCAAACACAGCGGAAGTCACGCGAGACGATAGTTAGGGTCGCGTTGATCGGTTATACGAACGTGGGAAAGTCAACCTTGATGAACCTGTTATCAGGCTCGGGTGTTTTGGCGGAAAACAAATTGTTCGCTACCGTTGATGCAACCGTGAGAAAAGTCACCTTTGGAAATATTCCTTTTCTGCTTTCCGACACCGTTGGATTTATCCGGAAACTGCCGCATCATCTGATCGAATCCTTTAAATCAACGCTCGACGAAGTACGGGAAGCGGACCTGTTATTACACGTTGTTGATGTAGCTCACCCATTTCATGACAATCAGATAGAAGTTGTCTCAAAGACCCTGCAGGAAATTGGCGCCGCCAACATTCCCACGATCCTGGTGTTGAATAAAATTGACCTCTTCATTAAAGATCACCCTGATACCAACCTTGAAGAAATGGGAGGGTATTATCGCCAAATGGGTTTTGAGCATGTTGTTTTTGTTTCTGCAACAACCAACAAGAACATTACTGACCTTAAGCGGCTGATCTTTGAAGAAGTTAAGCGCAAGCACCTAATGATCTATCCAAATTTCTTTAAGGACGGTTACGAATTCGCGCCCTGGCCAACGGAACAGAGCTAGTCCAATCCAATCAGCATAAACGCGCCCCAATAAATCGGCTCGGGGTATTCAACACGCAGCTCCTTCTTTGCATCGATAAAGCTTTGGCGCATATTGCCATTGTTCAGGTATTTCTGATAGAACGTTACCATCAGTTTTTGCGTCGCTTCATCATCGACCTTAAACATGCTCATGATAAGATAGTTTGATCCTGCAACAAGGAACGCTCGCTGAAGTCCCTGAACTCCTTCACCTGCCTCCAGGTCTCCCAGGCCCGTCTCGCAGGCGCTAAGCATCACCAGGAAAGTCTTGTCCAGGTTAAGGCTCATTGCTTCGTAGGCTGTCAGAATTCCTGGTTCCATGTTAAAGTTGTAGCTGGTCTTGCCCAGAAGATCACCGGCGCCTTTTAACAGCAAACCACTGCGCATCAACGGGTTTTGGGACAGTGTCGCTTCATTTCCTTCCAGCTCCTCTTCCAGCGTCACCTGGGTTGTTGGCTTATAAAATCCGTGTGTGGCGAAATAAAGGATCTTGGGACTATTAAGCCCTTTGAGATTTTCTTCCGATGCTGATGCTTCGACGAATTCAGTGGTTACGTATCCTTTTTGTTTCAGCATGTATTGAACCTGAGTTACTTCCTTTTCCGTTCCCGGCAGTGAAGAAATGGACTGGTCTGCTG
>DASVBA010000808.1:0-6384 GCA_036376095.1 Chryseolinea sp. | reverse complement strand
ATAAATCTTTCGACGCGCTTACCTTGCTGCAAGCCGAAGTCACCGGTATTAACGCCGGTAAGCACGATCTCCTTAACTTCTGTAGCAGCAATTTCACGAGCTGTCGTTAGGATATTTTCAATGCTGTCGCTTCTGCTGCTGCCACGCGCCAGGGGAATGGTACAGAAGGTGCATGAGTAATCGCATCCGTCCTGAACTTTAAGGAATGTACGAGTGCGATCGTTGATCGAGTATGAAGTGTTAAACTGCTGTGCGTTTTCGATTTCGGAAGCAAAGACCTCAGCTTCAGGCTTCCGTACAAAACCGTCAAGCAGCTCGACGAGCCTGAATTTTTCAGACGCTCCCAGCACAGCGTCGACACCAGGTATCTCGGAGATTTCCTTTGGTTTTAACTGTGCATAACATCCAATGATGGCAACGTAAGCATCAGGGGAAATGCCTCTCGCTTCACGCACGATCTTGTGGCATTTTTTATCGGCATTCTCCGTTACCGAACAAGTATTAATGATGAAAATGTCGGGTGAATCAGTAAAGTCCACCTTTTTATAGCCTTTGTCCTCAAACAACCTCGAGATCGTGGAGGTCTCAGAGTAGTTGAGCTTGCATCCCAGCGTATAAAAAGCGACTTTTTTCATATCGAAGGGGCAAATTTAGCAAAGGTTTTTCGGAATGCCGCAATGGATTCAAAGCAGCCGCCGAAGGTAATTTACCTGACCAAGGTGGTAGCCCAGGTGGGCGGTGAGATGGATCAGGAAATAGCCCGTGGTCATTGAATAGTTGAATACTCGCTCAGGGTATTCGCGGTCAAGTGTTTTTGGGTCAAGGTTCTCCAATGCAGAACGCACTGCGTCCTTTGTTTTATGGATTTCTGAAATCAGTAGCGCTCTTGGAATGTCCCGTGCAGAAAATTCATGGTCACGGTTCCTGACATAATCAGATTTTCCCAGAATGCCCCCTACGTAGTGCTGCAGGTTTCCACACAGATGTAGGCAAAGGTTTCCTCCTGCGTTCTTGATACCAGGTGAAGTTTGCCACAAGGATTCCTCCGTCGGATACAATTTGATTTCCTCCTCGAGCTTGTTGAGGTCTCGATCGATAATAGTCAGGATTGATTCAGTAAAAGAACTCATCGTCAGGCGGACTGAAGGTATTTTTCAATACCACTGATCTTTTTATCTAGTTCATCCGTTACTTTCGCAAAATCTTCCCTGGATCTTAATTTGGATAGTACGCTGATATAGAACTTTATCTTTGGTTCTGTCCCCGAGGGACGAACAGATACTTTGCTTCCATCTTCAAGATAGAATTGTAACACATCTGAAACCGGGAAATCCAGCTTTGATTCCTTGCCAGTAACGAGATTTGTTTCCTTAAGGAATTTATAATCAAGAAGGCGGACAACACGACTTCCTACAATTTCTTTCGGCGGGTTGCTTCTGAACTTTTCCATCATTGCTTTGATCTCCTGCTCGCCTTGTTGACCTTTTTTGGTTACGTTCAAAAGGTTTTCCTTGTAGTATCCGAAATCCACGTACATATCGATAAGCCAGTCATACATCGATTTGCCTTCATCCGTAGCGCTTGCGGCCATCGCGGCAAAAAAGGCGCAAGCTGAAACTGCGTCTTTATCGCGAACGAAATCACCTACCATGTAACCATAACTTTCTTCTCCCGCCGCGATGAATCTTTTCTTGCCATCGAATTTGCCCATGAGCTCCGCTATGTATTTGAATCCTGTAAGCGTGTTATAGCACTCAATATTGAGTTTAGCGGCCATGGTGTCCACGATCTCGGAGGTGACAATGGTCTTCGCGATATAGGCGTTGTTTGTGTCTTTCAAGCTCTTCAGAATGAAATACATCATAAGGCTGAATGCCTGATTTCCATTTAACAAGATGAATTCGCCATCAGCTTTGCGTACCCCTATGCCTACACGATCAGTATCCGGATCGGTTGCCATAACCATTGTGGCACCGACAGCTTTTCCCTTCTTGATCACCATTTCCATCGCCGACTTTTCCTCGGGATTCGGAGATTGCACTGTAGGAAAATTTCCGTCGGGAATTTCCTGTTCCTCTACCACCTGAATGTTTGTGAACCCGATTTGTTTCAGACATTCCGGGACCATAGTAATTCCGGCGCCGTGAATGCTGGTATATACCAGCGGTATGTTGTGGTGCTTTTCAATTACACTTCGGTTTGGTATAAGTTTCTTTACCTCTTCATAATAAGCTTTTTCAACCTCAGGTCCGATACTGTGTATCTTCGAGGCGTCGGCATTGAATTTAACTTGACTGAACGATGTGATGGTTTTTACTTCAGTGGTGATGTTCTTGTCGTGTGGCGGAACCACCTGCGCTCCGTCACCCCAATACGCTTTATAGCCATTGTACTCCTTTGGATTATGTGATGCTGTGACTACAATTCCGGAGTCACATTTCAAATAACGTATCGCGAATGACAACAGGGGAGTGGGGCGAAGTTCGGGAAACATGTATACGTCAATGCCGTTGGCGCTAAGAACGTCAGCCGTAACTTGTGAGAAGAACCTGCTATTATTTCTACTGTCGTGCGCGATGGCAACTTTGATCTTTTTGCCAGGGAATGTTTTGTTGAGATAATTGGCCAGTCCCTGCGTTGCCATTCCAACGGTATATTTATTCATACAATTGGAACCTGCGCCCATGATACCTCGTAGTCCGCCGGTGCCGAATTCCAGATCTTTATAAAAGTTGTCAATAAGCTCTTTTGAATCCTTCTTTTCCAGGAGCGATCTTACTTCGCTTTTGGTGGCGTTATCGATTGCCGGACTATCCAGCCATTGCTGAGCCTTAGTTTGAACTTGCTGTAACAGGTCTGCCATTTGTATCTCTTCTTTATTATAATTTCGTGAATGCTTATTCTAAGCGGGGCGAAAAATACGAATTTTATCACGACACTGGTCAGATATGCGTCGCCTGGTGACGATGATGTTCGTCATTGGTAAGGTGTAGAAAACTCTCCAAGGTAACTGGAATCAAAAATTGGGTAAACGGTGTAATTCTATGCGTTTCCGGGCCGGTTACAATGAAGTCCATCACCGGATCAAGTTATCAGGAGTTGCAGCGCCTTAGCGAGGACTATTGAAACCCAACAACTCCAATCTCCAAAAACTTATGCTCGGCTTTGGTTCATTGAGGCAGATGAATGACACCATTAAGGCTAATAGAGACTTATTGCGTAAGAAAAAGCGTGCCATAGAAAGGCAAAAGGATGAAATAAGGATAAGACCTTCTTCCTTCGAAAATGTAAATCTTGACTACGTCACGGCACGTGTGTCGGCAAAGCTGAAAAGGAACAAAGGACAGGAATTGGCCGCCGCGTTTTTATCGATAGCTGTAATCTTGGGTGTCGTTGCAGTTGTTATATGGAT
Organism: Chryseolinea sp.; assembly: GCA_036376095.1. Lineage (GTDB taxonomy): Bacteria > Bacteroidota > Bacteroidia > Cytophagales > Cyclobacteriaceae > Chryseolinea. The sequence goes on along the minus strand of DASVBA010000808.1, from coordinate 2,972 downwards.
CGCTTATTCTACTGACTATTCATTCAGAAAGGAACCTGTGTCAACGTTTTTTAATACAATGACGTACCGGCTACCGAACGGTCTTGTATTGAAGACAGATTACTATACCGAAGGTCCAAAGGCTGCGGAAACCACCATGAAAGATGGCATGAGACACCAGAACTCCGAGAGTTTTTACCCGACAGGTGAGCAATTCAGGTCGGCGTTGTATTATTATGATACGCTGGTGAGACAAGTTTACTTCTACAAAAACGGAGACACGATCAAAAGTTTTCCTGCGATCGCAGACACGGTTCTCACTCACATCACTTTGCGCAACGCCAAGTACAACAGAAAGATCGAATTTGATTTTATCGACGGCAAGATCGTGACAGGAACTTACAGGGAATTGCCTTTGAACTAGCAAATCTACTCTGCTTAACCTGGCATAGTTGCATTCTTAATTAAAGATTTCCCCTCAATGCCTGTTCTCGCTCGATCGATTCGAATAAAGCTTTGAAGTTCCCTTTTCCAAAGGACTTCGCGCCGTTGCGTTCGATGATCTCAAAGAAAAGTGTCGGCCGGTCCTGTAATGGTTTTGTGAAGATCTGGAGGAGGTATCCTTCTTCGTCCCGGTCCACGAGAATGTTTAATTTTTTTAATTCGTGGATGTCTTCTTTTATTGCGCCAACGCGATCCAATACCTCGTTATAGTAGGTATCCGGTACATGAAGGAATTCAATACCACGGCGTCTCAGTTCACCGACGGTGTAAATAATATCTTCGGTGGCAATAGCGATATGTTGAACTCCCGGCCCCCGGTAAAAGTCAAGATATTCTTCGATCTGAGACTTTTTCTTTCCCTTCGCCGGCTCATTGATTGGAAACTTGATATAACCATTTCCATTAGAAACTACTTTCGACATTAATGCGCTGTACTCCGTGGAAATATCTTCGTCGTCAAAAGTTATCAGCAGCTTGAAGCCCATCACTTTTTCGTAAAACGATACCCAACGATTCATTTGTCCCAACTCAACATTTCCTACACAATGGTCAATGTATTGTAATCCGATCGGGCTTACATCAATTAAACTTTCTCGCTTTTGATATCCTGGCAGAAAGGGGCCGCGGTAATTCTTCCTCTCCACGAAAGTATGAATGGTCTCACCATAGGTTTTAATTGAAGCGATGATTACCTCACCAAAATCATCCTTTATCACTGCGGGCTCGCTTGAGGCTTCAGCGCCACGCGATGTGGTTTCGTGAAACGATTTCCGGGCATCATCAACCCAAAGCGCCAAAACTTTTACCCCATCGCCATGCTTTCGTACGTGTTCGGCAATTTCTGAATCGTTTGATAAGGAGGTTGTAAGGACCAGCCTGATCTTGTTCTGCTGAACCACATATGAGCACCGGTCGCGCACACCGGTTTCGGGACCCGCGTAGGCTACCCATTCAAAGCCCATGCAATGTTGATAATACAATGCCGCCTGCTTGGCATTCCCGACGTAGAATTCAATATGGTCTGTGCCTTTTATCGGAAGGAAGTCGGTTTCCATGATTGTTTTTTTAGTAAAATTAGGCGTTGACGAACTTCGATAACAGCTTTGCAAAGGAGATTCTGTCGATTTGAAATTTATAAACGATTATAGGCTCTTTCCCTCTAAAACGACTTCAAAACAGAATTTTATTGTCGTAGGAGGGAGGTTGAATTTTTGTAATTCCACGATTTCTGTAATCTTTACGAAAAAATTTTCGCCATGGATGTCAAAGCACTTGATCTGGCTCTTGTGAATATTGTTACAAAGAGAGAAGAGTTGAGCAAAATCAATTATAACAATCCGAAGTACGACGATCTTGAAGAAGAACTGCACGACCTTGAGGATGACTTTCAGGACGAATATGGCGATTTCCTGGAGCAAGCTCTCCAGCAGGTTCATGATGAATATTGCCCTGACAATGACGTTCTTATGCCTATTGGCTACCTCGGCCAGGGTGTGCCCGTCGAAGTTGACAAGTTGCCAGGGAAAGATACTCGCCTGGTCCTGGCTCCCAGCCCAGTACGAATCATCCTTAGTGTAGGAAAGGACAAGCAACAGGTGGTGTGGTCATCCGACAAGTAGGCTTCCGGAATTTTTTTGATCAGCTATAACCGATCTTTTTTCTTGCTCTGTCCAGCACCTGACGGGCAATTACTCTTGCTTTAGCTTCACCTTGTTCTAGTCGTTCTTCGAGGGCTGAAGGGTTACCCATATAAAAATCATAGGACTCGCGTTCTTTCTTGAACTTGTGAATTATCAATTCATATAACTCCTGCTTGGCGTGGCCATAGCCGTAATTTCCGGCCAGATACTTTTGGCGCATCGCTTCCTTTTGTTCAGGAGTTGCCAGCAAGCTGTAGATTGCAAAAACGTTATCACCTTCGGGATTTTTTGGCGCCTCCATCGGCGTACTATCTGTTTTGATGGTGCGGATCTGTTTCAGCAGTTCCTTTTCCGGAAGGAAAATATCAATAATGTTTCCGTATGACTTGCTCATCTTCTGTCCATCCGTTCCGGGTATCGTCATCACTGTCTCTTCAATCTTTGCTTCCGGCACAACAAACGTTTCTCCGTAGGTAGCGTTAAACGACGTAGCAATGTCCCTCGCAATTTCCAAATGCTGCCGTTGATCTTTACCAACCGGCACGAAGTTCGCATCGTAAAGAATGATATCGGCTGTCATAAGCACGGGGTAGGTGAACAGCCCGGCGTTGACATCGGAAAGCTTGTCCGATTTGTCCTTGAATGAATGGGCATTGGCAAGCATAGGAAAAGGAGCAAGACAACTGAGGTACCAGGTTAGCTCACAGACTTCGGGTATCCGTGATTGCCGATAGAGGTAATTCTTTTCGGTGTCAAAACCGAAAGCTAGCCAGGCGGCAGCCACAGCGCGCACATTTTCAACACGTGTCGCCGCGTCTTTTATGGTCGTGAGGGAATGAAGATCTGCTA
>DASVBA010000786.1:0-4665 GCA_036376095.1 Chryseolinea sp. | reverse complement strand
CGCGCGGCATTTTCCGACAGCACCGCGGATGACTATTACCCCTCGTTTTCTCCGGATGGAATGAAGCTCTACTTCAGCTCGCGCCGCAAGCCACCAGCGGGTTATCCGGATCATGGCAGTATCAGAATATGGGAAGTCGATAGACTTGAACACGGATGGGGAAATCCTGTTCCCATTGATTCAACTGTTTCAGATGGAGAAGATTACGCCCACTCTATAACAAGTGATGGTACTTTCTATTTTTCTTCATCACAGGGCGGCGGTCCAACAAGCTGGAATATCATGACATCCGAAAAAGTGAACGGAACGTATGCGAGGCCAGAGTTACTTCCGTACAGCATTAACAGTGTTGGGTATGAGGATGGCCCATACGTTGCGCCGGATGAAAGTTTTCTGATCTTTGATTCGCAGCGGCCCGAGGGACTTGACGGAAGTATTGACCTTTATATTTCATTCAATAAGGGAGGAGAAGGATGGACGATTCCTGTGAACATGGGGCCGAAAATCAATTCAACCGCTGCTGAAAGGTTTGCGCGACTTTCGCCTGATGGAAAATATTTTTTCTTTGGCAGTAGCCGGAATATGTCTGAGACGAACATCGGATTTGATATTTTCTGGATTGATGCAGCTGTGATCGGGGAACTGCGGAAAGAAGCGACGGCTGAAACCAAAATAGATCAACCGCTCGGTCACGACATAATTACTTCACTTCGCAACGATGATGTCGATAATGCTTCAGGCAAATTCAAGCAGTGGCTCACATCGCATCCGAACAGTCTTGATGCCACTATAATTTACAGCTCGTTGCTTCGAAGACAAGGAAATTATGCCGAAGCAGAACGAATGCTGACGCAAAACCCCGTCAGGTGGGCGGAAAATAACGCGGTTATCATGGAGAAAGCGCTGGTAAAATTTGGAATGAATAACGACGAGGATGCTTCGCAGATTCTGGTTCCCATTCTTGTGGAAGGCGATCAGCTTCGTGAGCGTTACATTTATTTGTCCCGTGCGTTGCTCGATATGGCAAGATTTGATATCAGCGATGAGTATTTTGAAAAAGCAATGGCGATTCATGCTAGTCCTGCTCCTTATTTCAACCGGGGTTGCGCCTTTGCGAAGATGGGCGAAATCGATAAAGCGTTCGTTGCATTAAATAAAGCCGTGGAGCTTGGCATGGGGGTAAAGAAGGAGTATGAGGACAATGCAGACCTTACCAACCTGAAGAAGGATCCGAGGTGGAAAGAGTTGATGGAAAAAATCGGGTTATGAGCGGAGAATTTGATGTGGTGGTAGGTGCGGGATCAGGTCATGGCTCCAAATGCTACGCAGCTGGTCTTGAGTGTTGAGTGTACCGTAATGTTGTCGTAAACCAATATGACACCGAGATCACTGCTGCCGCCAAATCCAGTCACGCCATAAAATTTCCCGTCGCGGCCAGGATAAGACTGCCTTTGGGATTTCATCCTGCCGAAGGTCCGTGGAAAGGAATGCTTCCCGTAATGCCATTGCCGGCAACGGTATAGGTAGTGAACAATTGCGCCAGCTTCATCTGATGAGCTTGCAGTGTAAAGCCTGCCGTCCGCTGCAGCTAAAAAGCGCGCTGCGGGATTTGTGCCGCTACTACCAGCCCTGGCCGGCTATAACATTGCGGCACCGTGTCAATCAATTGCTGTGTTGACCGGACTGTGAAAGGAGGAAAAAAATGAATGCTTTTCCATTGGATCGCAGAACTACAGGTCATCTCCCTATTCTCCTCCAACACGAGTCTTTCTGACACCTAAGAAATAATTGTGTACATTTAAAAATGCCTTCCCTAGTCCCTGGTTTCGAATACGATATTTTCATCAGCTACCGTCAGAACGACAATAAGTATGACGGATGGGTTACTGAGTTTGTCAATAATCTCAACAAAGAGCTTGAGGCGACGCTGAAGGATAAAGTAACTGTTTACTTCGACTCTAATCCTCACGACGGGTTGCTGGAAACTCATTCAGTGAGTCACTCGCTCGAAGAAAAATTAAAGTGCCTGATCTTCATTCCCATTCTCTCTAAAACTTATTGCGATGTCAAAAGTTTTGCCTGGAACGACGAATTCATCGCATTTGTAGAGAAAGCCAAAAACGATCAGTTTGGCCTGAACGTCAAACTTACTTCGGGTAACGTTTCAAGCCGCGTTCTTCCGGTGCGTATACACGATCTTGACCCCGAAGACGTAAAGCTTGTGGAATCGGTGATAGGATTTATCCGTTCAGTAGATTTCATTTATCATTCGCCGGGGGTGAACCGCTCATTACGGCCCTGGGACGATGATGTGATTAAAAATACACGCCAGCCTTTTTACAGAGATCAGATAAACAAAGTTGCAAACGCAATTGATGAGCTTGTTCGCGGCATGAAACTCGCGGCGAAAAACAACACGGCAGAAAGAGCAGTTGTTCCTGCGCCACACAGTGCTCCCGTTGTAGAGCCGATAAAGCGGATGAAAAAAGTGCCGAGGATAGCCGTTTCAAAGACGCCCGTGTGGATTACTGTGGCTGTAGTATTGGTCGGGTCTTTCTCGTTCTTTGGGTTTCGCTGGTATACGAACCGGCAAAAGGTTGATCACGCCCGAACTGTGCTTCTTCCCGCCATTCAGAATTTGATAGATGAAAATTTCCGTCCGCCCACGGAAGCGTATGATAAGGCTCTTGAAGCGATGCAGATAATCCCTTCGGATTCAGCGTTGTTAAAGTTGTGGCCTGTCGTAGCGAGCGTAACTCCGATAGTGACTGAACCTGCGGGCGTGGAGATCTTCTGGAAGGATTACTCCACACCTCAGATGGAATGGCGCCCCGCGGGTATTACCCCCGTTAATGAAGCTTCATTTCCAAGAGGATACGTTCGTTTGGAGTTTCGCAAAGAAGGCTTTCAAACCGTTGAGTATGCCGGACCCTTCAGCTACGAAAGACTCGGGAAGGACATCGACACGTTAAGACTGGATCCTATCGGCACCTTGCCAGAGGATATGGTGCGTTTTCCAGCGAAAGTAACACCGATGAACATCATCGGCCTGGACTCTTATGGTCCAAAAAAAGTAAATGAGTTTTTTATAGACCGGCATGAAGTTACCAATAAACAGTACAAGGCATTTGTTGATGCCGGTGGGTATTCGGATCCATCGTTTTGGCAATTTCCGTTTTATGCCGAAGGAAAGGAGATAGCATTCGATGAGGCCATGAAACGTTTTGTCGATCAAACGGGCCGGCAAGGTCCTTCAACATGGGAAGGTGGCGCTTATCCCAACGGACAGGAAGATCATCCTGTGAGCGGCGTATCATGGTATGAAGCTTCGGCCTATGCGGCCTGGGCTAAAAAGAAACTTCCCACTATTTTTCATTGGAGCGCTGCCGCAGAAACATCGCGCACGGAGTTCATCGTTCCGCTCAGCAATTTTAATGGAAAAGGAACAACAAAAGTCGGCAGCTCTCCTGGCTACAGCACCTTTGGGATCTATGACATTGCAGGAAACGTTCGCGAATGGTGCTCAAATGAAACAGACCCACGCGGGGTTCGGTTTATCATGGGCGGCGGATGGAATGATGAAACGTATTCCTTTAATGATTCCTATAGCCAATCCGAGATGGATAGAAGCCCGGCGAACGGTTTTCGTTGTATCCGTGAAATAGGGGGAGACGCAAAAGATTTGACCATCAAGGTTGATGCAAGCCGAAGGGATTATACAAAAGAGAAACCGGTCGACGATAAAACGTTTGAGATTTTCCGGAGACAATTCGCCTACGACAACACTCCACTGCACGACAGCGTAAGCGTGATAATGTCAAACGAATTTTGTACGGTCGAAAAGATCACTTTTGAAGCTGGCTACAATAATGAAAGGATGCAGGCGTACATCTTTCTGCCGAAGAATGCCAAACCTCCTTATCAACCGATTTTATTTTTCCCTGGGTCCAATGATATCTTCTCTAGAAAATTTGATGTACGATTTCCGCTTAGCCGGATCGACTTCTTTATAAAGAATGGTCGCGCGATCGTTCTGCCTGTTTACAAAGGGACTCACGAACGCCATGATGAGCTGAAATCTGACTTGCAGGAGGAAACGGTTTTTTATAAGGACCATGTGATCATGTGGCGCAAAGATATTGGCCGCACCATCGATTATCTGGAAACGAGAAAAGATATTCAGGTTGACAAGCTAGCCTACCTCGGCTGGAGCTGGGGTGGATTCATGGGAGGCATTATGCCGGCCGTGGAAAAAAGGATCAAAGTAGTGGTTCTCAACGTGGGCGGAATGGAGATGCACAAAACCCTGCCTGAAGTAGATCAAATCAATTTTATTCCCCGCGTTACTCAGCCTGTTTTGATGTTGAATGGAAAACACGATATGTTCTTTCCAGTAGAAACTTCTCAGAAACCTATGTTCAATCTCTTAGGTACGCCTGCGAAAGATAAAAAGATCGTCATTTGTGAATCTGGTCATCTTGTGCCCAGAACGGAATTTGTGCGGGAGAGCTTGATGTGGCTGGATAAGTATCTGGGGCCGGCGAAGTAGGAGTTAGGAGTTATGAGTTATGAGTTATGAGTTGGGGTGTGGGTGTGGGTGTGGGTGTGTGGGTTTCACTGCAAAGAACACAGGTTTCGAAAGAAAGATAAGTTCTCGTTCAATTG
>DASVBA010000782.1:0-2903 GCA_036376095.1 Chryseolinea sp. | reverse complement strand
TTCCGTGCAACCACCAAGGTAGCAAACGCGTCTCATACCTAACTGACTTAGGTATCTAGACCCTGCAATGGTTCGATTAAACAGCGAGCATATTGATTTTATAATCAAAGATCTCAATTACCGGGGAATTGTAGTTGAAGGCTTTCAGGACGAAATTATTGATCATGTTTGTTCCGCGGTAGAAGCAGAAATGCAGAAAGGAACACGATTCCTCGACGCTTACCACGATGTATTACGATCGTTTGGTAACACCTCAGGGTTGAGAAAGGCACAAAAGCAGTCGCTACTAGTTGAAAATAAAAAAACTTCTATCATGTTCAAGAATTACGTAACCATCGCGTGGCGAAACCTCCGGAAGCACAGTTTCTATTCGCTGATCAATGTTATCGGTCTGGCTATCGGCGTGGCTGCCACGTTGATAATCACTCTTTTTGTTATCGATGAATTAAACTATGACGCCTACAACGATAAGGCTGATCGTATTTATCGTGTAGAAGCGGATGTGAAGTTTGGCGGAAATCAATTTCAGATGGCGTACCGTGCCGCCCCGGAAGCTTCAACGCTGGTACATGATTTTCCGGAAATTGAATCGGCTGTACGTTTTCGAAGCGTGGGATCGTACCTGGTGAGAGCGGCCGGGGCCAAAGACAACCTTAAGGAAAAGTATGTGGTATGGGCCGACAGTACCTTCTTCAATATTTTTTCGATAAACGTTATCGAAGGGGATCCGCGAACGGCATTAAGCCAACCCGCAAGCATCGCTGTTAGCAGGACAATTGCTGAAAAATACTTTCCGGGAAAAAGCGCGCTGGGTCAATCCTTAATACTTGACAACAACTATAATGCTAAGATTACAGCGGTCTATGACGACATCCCTGCTTCCTCGCATTTTCACTTTGATATAATTTTTTCCATGCTGGGCAGTTGGCCAATTGCAAAAGAGGCAAGCTCAACATCTTTCATGAGTGAGAACTTTAACACATACCTGCTGCTTAGAAAAGGTGCGGATCCCAAAGCGCTGGAGCAAAAGTTTCCAGCCTATCTGGATAAATACATGGGCCCGGAGATAACCCAGTTGTTTGGCGAAAATTTTACCATGGAAAAATTCCGTGCATCCGGTAATAAATATGAAATGTCGTTACGTCCTCTAAGGGATATTCACCTTCATGCTAATATCAAGGGCGAATTTGAACCAAACGGGAATATCACATATGTTTATCTGTTTGCGATCGTGGCTTTGTTTATCCTTACTATCGCGTGCATAAATTTCATGAATCTCAGCACAGCCCGTTCAAGCGGCCGTGCCAAAGAGGTCGGTGTGAGGAAAGTGATGGGATCCATCCGCGCACACCTTGTCCGGCAATTCCTTACGGAATCCATTCTCATCACGTTCCTTTCATTTGTGTTTTCCTTAGGCCTGGCGTATCTGTCTCTGCCTGCCTTCAATATGCTTTCATCCAAACAACTGTTGCTGCCGTTAAACCACCCGTCATTCTATTTAATATTCTTCGGAGGTTCAGTCGTTATTGGATTAATTGCCGGTTTGTATCCTTCATTCTTCCTTTCAGCGTTCAAACCCGTTAATGTTCTGAAGGGTCATGTATCGCTGGGAATGAAGAGTGGTTTCATCCGCAGTACGCTGGTCGTGTTCCAGTTTGTAGTGTCCGTTTTCCTTATCATCGGCACCATCAGTATTTACAGACAGCTCCACTTTATCCAAACAAAAAAACTTGGCTTTGAAAAAGATCAGGTGATCATTGTACACGACGCGTATGCGTTGAGACCCAATAACGTCATTCCTTTCAAAAATGAGGTGTCAAAATTAAGCGCGATCGAAAGTGGAACCGTAACGGGCTTCGTACCGGTGGAAAGTGATTGGTCATGGAGAAGCAACAGTTCATGCTGGCGCGACGGACAAGACGCGACCACAGATAACATGGTGGCTTTCCAGCAATGGCGCGTCGATCACGACTATATTAAAACGCTTCGCCTTGTAATTAACAAAGGCAGGGATTTTTCAACTGAATTTCCATCGGATAGCTCAGCCGTAATACTTAATCAGACGGCCGTCGACCGGCTCGGTCTCCGCGAAGACCCGATCGGGGCACGGATCGAAACTTTCGGTGAGGACGGTACGCTCAGTAAGGAGAACAGAATGACCTGGACTATAATCGGTGTGGTAGATGACTTTCACTTTTCATCCATGAGAGAAGGGATTTCAGCACTTGGATTATTTCTCGGCTCCAGCGATGGCAGTGTGTGCTTTCGTTTCAAACCCGCGAACACAACCGAGGTGATCCAGTCTATCGAACAGGTATGGAAGCAAATGGCTCCCAGTCAGCCCTTCCAGTATTCTTTTCTCGACGAGGATTTTGAAAGTATGTACCAATCAGAAGAAAAGCTCGGGAACATTTTTGGGATATTTTCCTGTCTCGCCATTATTATCGCCTGTCTTGGATTGTTCGCCCTTACCGCCTTCACCGCAGAGCAGCGAACAAAAGAGATTGGTATTCGAAAGGTTCTTGGGGCGTCCGTTCACAGCGTTGTACTTATGTTGTCGAAAGATTTCAGCCGCCTGGTGCTGATCGCTTTTGTAATTTCCTCGCCGCTTGCGTGGTTCGCAGTGAACTGGTGGCTGGAGGGCTATACATACAAGGTGGACGTCAACGCATTTGTTTTCCTAATGGCAGGAGTAATTGCATTTTTCATTGCCATTACGACGATGGGATACCACGCGTTCCGGGCGGCGAATGTTGATCCGGTTAAGTCGTTGAAGAATGAGTAAACCAGGTTGACAGTACCCGGCCGGCCAGGTACCTGGGGCAAAGTAAAAACTGCTAACTGATCACGCAGTTACATCGCCGAAAATCTACGTGCCTCAATCTGCGAAAATCAGCGGGGAA
>DASVBA010000738.1:0-8653 GCA_036376095.1 Chryseolinea sp. | reverse complement strand
ATTCGCGAAAACAAAAAGATCCACGATACCATTCGGTAGAAGTTGATCCTAATAGTCAGCTCTATTCGATGTTAAAGACTACATCGGGTGAGGTCACGAGTATTCATCATCAAAGCATCGACAGGATTGCTCCCGGTCTGGTCGCGAACGCGATCACCAACGATGGTGTTATTGAAGGAGCCGAGTGGCTGAATCCCGTGGCAAAAGCACCAATGGTCCTTGTGCAATGGCATCCGGAAGCGATCGCCGATAACGAGAGTCCATTCGCCAAAAACATACGCGAACATTTTATCAAACTCATACAGTGAATTTTTGAATTATGCGCATTATCAATCCAGCAACGGAAGAGGTTATAAAAGACTTAATTGAAGATACCGAGACCACGTTGCAATTAAAGTACAAATCGTTAAAAGCTGCTCTTGCTGACTGGCAGCAGCAGCCGCTGAATGATAGGGTCAAATGTCTGATCAGGTTTTCAGAGTTGCTTAAAACAAACATCGAGGAACTATCACAGGTGCTGACATCGGAAGTTGGTAAGCCGTTGCAACAGTCACGCAACGAGGTCAACGGAGCAATAACGCGCATAAACTGGCTCACATCAAACGCCGAAAAGTATCTTTCCGACGAAACAATGAACGCCGATGAGAATCTTATCGAGCGTATCAGTTACGAACCATTAGGAGTAGTATGCAATATTTCTGCATGGAACTATCCGTATCTGGTCGGTATCAATGTCTTTGTCCCGGCACTTATCGCGGGTAATACGGTGCTTTATAAACCATCGGAGCACTCAACACTTACCGGGCTTGAAATTCAAAAGCTTCTTTATGCTTCCGGCGTTCCTTCTGATGCCTTTCAGGTTGCGATCGGAGCAAAAGATGTTGGAGAGCTGCTGCTAAATCTGCCGTTTGACGGATATTTTTTTACGGGATCTTATAAAACCGGCAAGCACATCTACGACAGAGTGTCGTCGAAGATGGTACCCTGCCAGCTTGAACTGGGTGGCAAAGATCCTTTATATGTATGCGACGACAATACAGATATTAAATCAGTGGCTGCTGCTACGGCAGACGGCGCGTTCTACAACAACGGCCAAAGTTGCTGTGCCGTTGAACGCATTTATGTTCACGAGAAAGTATATGACAGTTATGTCGATGAGTTTGTCAAAGAAGTAAAATCGTACAAGGTCGGTAAACCTACACAAGACGGCGTTTACATCGGGCCGCTGTGCAGAAAAGCGCAGGTGGAGTTTCTTCAAGGGCAGGTAAACGATGCGATCAAGAAAGGCGGCGTGGTCGTTACAGGCGGACATGCAATTCACGGCCAGGGATACTTTTTTGAGCCGACGGTGATCCTGAATGCGACACATAGTATGGACGTTGTACGGGACGAGTCATTCGGCCCCATTATCGCGATCATGAAAGTGAAGGATGACGAAGAGGCCGTGAAATTGATGCAGGACACAGAATATGGTCTGACGGCAGCAGTTTACAGTTCAAGCCAGCGTCGTGCCGAAGGAATATTAAAGCGCATAAACGCGGGTACCGGATATTGGAATTGTTGTGATCGCGTGAGCGCTGCGCTTCCATGGAGCGGAAGAAATCATTCTGGATTTGGAGCAACACTCTCCCATGCAGGGTTGAGAGCATTTACACGGCCCAAGGCTTATCACCTGAAAAAATGATGCCCTATGAAAGAGGTTTTTTCATTTGCAATCATCTGGGCATGTACTTTAATGGTTCCTTCCATCAGTCACGCACAAAAAACGGGAGCCGACTCTGTGATATTTTTTTCCAAGTCACAAACCGATTCCATATTTAATGGAAAGGCATCTACGGAGAGAGCATTGGCGTTTTTGTTGGGCAGCAGCCAGGACAAAGAAGCGTATTTGGTGATCCTTAGAACCAAACCAGGTGATGTTGAAATACACGAACAATTTGATGATGTGGCAATTGTCCGTTCCGGCTATGCCATGTTAAAGACAGGAAACAAAGTAAGTGGACACAAGGAGAGTGGAAGTCCGGGAGCACGCGAATGGGCTGGCGGAATGATTGAAGATGGAAAAGAACGCTCGTTGTCTCCCGGCGATTTTGTTGTAATACCCGCGATGCTGGCACATCAGTATATTCCAAAAGCGGGAGAGCCGTTTACGTACTGGACGATTAAGGTCCGGCGAACCAAACCGTCAAACCGTAAATAAATTTATCAGCCGGAACGTTTGCGTCTTTTACGTATTTTCATCTTTCAATCGGACATTAACATCGGTTTATGAAAAGCATCTCTTCAATCGTACTTCTGGTTTTTGTTTCGTCAACTCTCGCGGCACAGTTGCGATTGCCTGCAGTGTATGGCGATCATATGGTGATCCAACAGAACGCAACCGTGCCTATCTGGGGCTGGGCCACTTCTTCACAGCAATTGACGATTAAAGTAAGTTGGGATACGACAACCATACGCACCAAAGCCGATAATACAACTTATTGGAAGGCGGCGCTGCAAAGTCCTCCGGCGGGCGGGCCTCATACGATCACGATAAATGCCGGCGACGAAAAGTTGGTCATTGAAGATATACTGGCAGGTGAAGTCTGGCTTTGCTCCGGTCAGTCAAATATGGAATGGAGTATGGAAGCTTCCGGAGATGGCAAACAGGTAATGGATAAAGTAAACGACGCAACCATTCGACTATTTGATATTCCTAATTCCTCTGCTGACCACCCACAAACCCGGGGAGAAGGCAGCTGGAAAGTTTGCAACGCTGAAAGTGTTAAAGGTTTTAGCGCGGTGGGTTATTATTTTGGAAAGAAGATCAATCAGGAGGTGAATGTTCCAGTCGGACTGATTAACGCGAGTTGGGGTGGAACTCCTGCAGAGGTTTGGCTTCCCCGTGAGAAAGTCGAGGCTAACGCGGCATTAAAGGCTGCGGCCGAAAAACAAGGTGACGACAGACCCTGGTGTCCTTCAAAGCCTGGCGTTGTTTATAATTCCATGATCAATCCCATTGTTCCATTTCGTCTGGCAGGTGCGTTGTGGTATCAGGGTGAATCGAATACTGGTGCGCCGTTCACCTATAAACAGTTAATGGAAACCTTGATACTAGACTGGCGTGAGAAATTTTTGTCCGACTTTCCATTCTACTATGTGCAGATCGCTCCCTACACTTACGGTCCCGTTGAGAAAGGAACACTAATCCGTGAACAGGAAGTAAAGATGCTTGAGATTCCCAGGACGGGAATGGTTGTAATTTCCGATCAGGTCGATAACGTAAAGGATATTCATCCTCAATTCAAAAAACCTGTTGGTGAACGGCTGGCAAACATAGCGTTGGCAGAGACTTACGGAAAAACCGGGATCGTGTATAAGAATCCATTGTACCAGTCGATGAAGATTGAGAAGAGCAGGATCCGGATCCAATTTCAGAATGTTCCTGGCGGACTGGTTTCCCGCGGTGGTGAACTCAAGGAATTTATGATAGCAGGTGAAGATAAGAAGTTCTATCCCGCAAGTGCAAAGATCGATGGAAGTACGGTTGTTGTTTCTGCCAAGGAAGTAAAAGCTCCCGTTGCTGTGCGATTTGGCTGGAAGAATGAATCAATCCCAAATTTGTTCAGCAAAGAAGGGCTTCCCGTTTCAAGTTTCCGGACGGATGATTGGGTGATCGAAGTGAAGTGACAAATGCTGCTTTATCGGCGGCCATGAAGGGCCAACATTTTTCGCTTTGAAACAATAACCGTTCCCGGCAGAAACTTTCACGTTTCCGACCCAGGACAAAGTACGATCAAACCTTTCATTTATGGGCCATTGCGGCGCTCGTTGGCCCCGCCAGAGGAAGCAATGAAGTTGACTTGAATCCTACGCTTTTTGCCCAGCCAGTGAAGTCTTTAAACGTATAATCGAAGCCCGTACCGGTTTCAATAAGCATGTTGAGGCTCATCATCAAACCAAAAACGTTTTGTTTCCTGTCGTCGTCGATCACATTTTCGATTGCAGCGAAAGTCCCTCCCGCAGGCAGTGCATCAAACGCTTTTTTCATCAGCATTAATTTTTGTTGTTCATCCCAATCGTGAAGGATATTTCCCATAACTACAATATCGGCGGAGGGAAGTGGGTCAGCAAAGAAGTCGCCGCTTTGCGTTTTCACGCGATCACTTAGCTGAAAATGCTTAATGGTTTCTTTTGCTATTGGTTCAACAGGAGGAAGATCGAGCGAAGTACAGGTCATATGTGGATGATTCTTTGCCACCTGGATGGAGAGCAATCCAGCGGAACCGCCCGCATCGACCAATGTTTTGCTTTTTGAAAAATCGAACTTTGCGGCAAAGGCCATAAAGGCACCCATCTGGACTCCGCTCATGGCGTTAACAAAGCCTTTCAATTCAGCGGGGTCTTTGTATATCTCCTCAAAGATATTGACGCCGGACTTAGCTTCATTTTGTGGTTTACCTGTCTTCAGCCCTTCTTCCAGATCACCCCAGAACCTGTATAACCGATTGTTCATCATCTCGAGAATTCCGCCGATGTATGATGGTTTGTTTTTATCGAGGAACGTGTCCGTATTGAGACTGTTCGAATAGGCTGCTTTGTCGAGCAGTCCATCGCGCGTTAAGAAGCCGAAGCCAGTTAGAGCGTCAAGAAAGTCGAACACATGGCGGTCACTACATTCCAACTTCAGCTCTGCCTTGACCTCCTTTGCCGTCATTTTCTTGTTTTTCGCAAGCCGGGTAAACAATTCGAAATTTACGGCGGCTAAAAGGATCTTCGATGCCCAAAAGCCTGTGCCTATTTGCAGAATACTTTCAGGTGTAGGATGGTTTGTTTGATTTTCCATATTGATTTAGTTACTAAATAGCTCTACTGCGACCATATTGGGCCACAACAATATCTGGCTCTCGATATGACAGAGCCACCCCCAAAGTCTTGTGCTGATCGTTCAATATACATATTCCACATCTCTTACCTAGTAAAATCTTCAATCGAGACCGCTCAAGGATGGACCAACATATACAACCGCACGTCTAAGCGAAGAATGTCAACCATTCAATGTCAACCCTTCGTTTCATTTGCGTTCGTTTCATTTGGCATGATCACTTCCAAACTTGAAATACAAGAGATAAGAGGCTGAAGATGGATGCTGGAGGTAGGAGCGTTTTACTTTTTCATTTTACGGCATAAAACGCATTGCTGTGCAGGTTCGACACAACCCGGCCGATATCCTTTGGGACAACATTTTGTTTTGGAAGCGATAGATCAACTTCAGTATCAAACTATGCGCTGAACGAGTTGTCCCTCGCGCGATACCTGTGACAGCGATCAACTCAAATCCCTCCAACCTCAATCTGAGTAATCGCCTAATCCCTCTAATCCGTTATCGGGATTTGAATGCGAAACTCAGTCCTCAGCCCTTCCTCACTCGACACCTCGATCGTCCCCCCATGTGCCTTCACAATATCATAGCTTAATGAAAGTCCCAGCCCCGTTCCCTGCCCCGTAGGCTTGGTGGTAAAGAACGGCTGAAAGATTTTTTCCTTGATCGAATCTGGGATGCCGTTGCCGTTGTCTTTTACTGATATTTCAATTTGGTTATTAAGTTTTCGGGTAGAGACCCGTACAGTTGGTTGATACGAATTGTCAGCCGGCGCTGCCGCTTCGGCACGCCGGGAGTGTTTCAGGGCGACAGCATAAAAAGCATTATTGATCAAATTCAAAACTACGCGCCCGATATCCTGTGGTACCACATTTATTCTAGGGAGCGCAGAATCAAAATCCGTTTCAAATTTGGCATTAAATGACTTGTCCTTCGCCCGATAGCCATGAAAGGAGAGCCGCAGGTATTCATCGCACAATGCGTTGATGTCGGTTAACTCTTTTTGACCAGAACTTTTTTGAGAATGTTGTAACATGCTCTTAACAATTCCCTCGGCTCGTTTGCCATGCTGGTTTATCTTTCCTTCATTTAATTCAATATCGCTCGCTAGAGCCTTTACTTCTTCGAGGTTACCTTTTTGAATTTCGGATTTCAAATCTTTGATTAACTCCGTATTGACCTCAGAAAAATTATTAACAAAGTTCAATGGGTTCTGTATCTCATGCGCAATGCCAGCGGTGAGCTCACCAAGTGAAGCCATCTTTTCTGATTGGATGAGCTGGACCTGGGTAGATTTTAGCTCAGCTAACGTCTCTTCGACTCTTTTCTTCTGCATTTCCAAAGCCCGGTTTGCTTTTTGTTTGATTCGGTTATTTCTATACAGGCCAACCAATACCAGCAGCAGGAGACCGATCCCGGCCAATAAAGCGTATTGCCTGACTTTACTCTGATAAGTTCTTCTCTCATACCCCAATTCGGTCTGGCGTTCTTTTTCTTTAAATACTAATGATTGTGCCAATTGCATTTTTTGAATATTATTAGCACTGTCCTTCGCTGCCTCAGCGATCTTGAGATACCGAAGAGCTTCGGCCGGATCGGTTGGTTCTAATAACTCTGACAACAATCTCGCAGGGTAAGTAACTGATGAAAACAAACGAGGCCGATACAAGTCGTATGCTTTCTTTGCATAATAAATAGCCGAGTCATTTTGATTGATCTTCCTGAACAAATTAGCCAGACTTATATAACCGCCTGCGATATCCGCATACTCTGTTATCCTTTCAGCTGCAGCGATCCGCTGGCGATAATATTGCATTGCAAGTTCGTTATTCCCCATGGTAGCATGCATCCGCGCCATATTTGCGAGCGCCCCACCAAGTACAAAGTCGTTTTTTAACGCGACAGCCTTGTCATACCCGATCTTTGCCATGTATAAAGCGGAGTCTGATTTCTTCATCCTCAAATAACAGCTTGAAAGCCAATAATAAGTTACGGTATGAAAGAAAGGATGCACACCGTCCGACGATGCCTTGTTAGCCCTTCGGAAATAATTGAAGGCTTCCTCTGTGTTTCCTAATGTAAGATGAACTGTACCCAGCCGTATCGAAACACCGGCCTCGTAGTCTTTGAAATGATGCTTGACAGCAATGTCCAATCCCTTCAAGCCCGTTTCCAGGGCCTTAGGAAGATCAATACCGTTAAATTGGAAATAATGGCAAAGGACTAAGTATGCCCGCATCTCTCCAAACGGAAAATCGATACTGCGTGAAAGTTGTAATGCCTGGTCCGCAAAATACAAGGTGGAATCCGGTTTTGCTGCGCGATACGCTTCAGCAAGATCGGCCAAAATTATTGCCCGGGTTGTATCCTGCTTAGCGATGGCAAGTTCCCGCCTCAAACTATCTGCATCTCGCATATGGACATTCTGCGAAAACGCCATATCTGCGATAAACAACATAGCGAAGAAGAGAATGGCTTTCTTCATGGTTCTTTTCCTGTTATAAATTATTCCTCCAGGGCATTTCAAAAAACTTTTTCTTCTAATCGCCTCATCCCTTCCTGGCCATAGGACATCTAACTCAGAAATTTCACTATGCCAAAAATTATCCCCGCCAAAATCAGCGCACCGATCGCGAGGAACAGATAAGCTCCTTTCGTTATGTCCGCGATGGTCTTTTTTACCTGGGCCCGGTCATTAACATTGGGAAATTCAGATTGCGGAATTGGCACGTCAAGAAACTTGCATAGCGGTTCCCAACCTTGTGTCACCGTAAATATGAGAAGCTTGTCAGCCGGCACCGATGCCTTTACATCCTCTATGTGTTCCTGGTAATGCTTTATGGCTCTCTCTTTATTGTTCATGGTGCCCTTGTGTGAGCGTTCCCAAATTAATTTCCTGCTCATGTTTCCCATTTTTCTTGCAAAGGGCGTAAACAATTTCAGCACCTGGAATTGCCACCGGTTTTCTGTAAAGTAGATGGTATCAATTGTGCTTTCATACCAACCTTCAGCACCGCGCGGATGGAGTGTTAAAATAACTTTGGCATTAGGGTAGGCTTTCGATAGTTCTTTCCAAACACAGCAGGCTGGATTATCCACGGCAGCAGTATATTTTTTGAATACTTCGTCCCAGTTATGCTGTATCGCCGCCGGCGCATTGGCCACGTTGTTCCAAAAGTCAAGATGGTGTTTGTTCTCTTTGTTCATAATAACCTCCAGCATATGATAACAAGGAAAACCCAGTTGATTCAGTGCGGTATAGGTTGAGAGTGTTCCGGTTCGTCCGAAGCCAGCGCCAATTATTTTTAGACTCATGTGGTGATGGGGTTTAGGTGGTTGGATATGACTTTCAGCTTTATTTGCTGAATAATTTTTTCTTTGGTTTACGGGCGCGATACATCGCCTTATGAAACTTGTCTTGTCGTGAGGAAACTTTGAAACGAGGTAACAATCCTTTACCGGGAAGACTCAACCCTTGTTCGTCCGGATCATACAAATTGCACAGGACAAATCCACATGTGACTTCATCACCAAGTATTCTTAGTTCTTTAAATAATTTAAGTGTAGCAATTCCGCCAAGATCGTCGCTTGTCATCATGCGCACCGCTTTTTCACGAATGCGCTGCAAGGCATCTTCAACTCTTAACTTTTGCTCAAGGCCAAGCAATTGATCTCCCGCGACTTTAATCGAGGATTTCTTATCGGATTTCTCGTTCATGACGGCTGAATAAGGTGCTTGTCAGACGAGCTGCTTCAACCTGTCCACAATCTCCTTCAACAGTGCAGCCTGCC
>DASVBA010000734.1:0-6001 GCA_036376095.1 Chryseolinea sp. | reverse complement strand
ATCCTCAAAGTAAGTTTTTCTGTTAATTGGAATCAGAAACTCAGCTCTTGCGCGGGGACGATAAACCGTTTCCCATGTGTTTGCATCAAGGTTCTTGAAATTTCTTTGCTCGAACCTGACTTGAAGTCGAGATAAAATCCGGCTATTCGGGGTGAAGTGAATACGTGTTCCGATCATTAACCTACCCTCAAATGTATTGTAATCTTCCAACTGATTGGTATAGGACAGCGTACCTCCGGCCATCAGATCAATGTTGTTCGTCAATGAGAATTCCAACGTGGGGCTGTAGTCCAATGCTCTCCACTTCGGAGTATTTAGAAGTTCACTATAGGTGAAGGCATTTTCAAGATTAAAAGAGTTAGCAAAGGGATAGTTTAGCATGTACTCAAACCAAAGCTGTTCGTTCATTGATTGAGCGCTGGCCAAACGAGGAATACCAATCAAACACAAGAATACCAACAACAAATAATTAGAGGGTCTTCGCATGATTTTCAGACAAGACCCAAGATACGAAACAAAGTATCAAATGAATACTCACAAAAGGCGGACGACATTAGATGTTCGTTGAAAGATGAAGTGCTTAAAATGCTTCAGCAAAATTGAAATAAAAACCGCTCACGCCGTTAGGACCAAAGCCCATATCGAATCGAAGGTTTGTATTATTTTTTGTGTCAACCCGGATGCGGACGCCGCCTCCAAAGGAGAGCCACAATCCGTCAAGTGAAAAATTGCTGAATTTGTCCGCCACGCGCCCAGTAGCCACCCAGGTAGTAAGTCCAAACATTCCCCAAATAGGCATTCTATATTCGACTTGAGTATCAATGAGGAGCTTATCCCTCAACGCTCCTTTGTAATATCCCCGCATTCTGTCCTCGCCTCCCAACATAGCCAGATCATAAAATGGAACGTTCTTAGTAGTATATGTCATTGTCGCCTGAACGGCTATGACGTGCTTAAGCCAAGGATTAAAATATTTACGTCCGTCGAGATAGAAGCTGGTGAATTCATACCTGCTACCAAGCCATTTAGGATAGAATGTAAGAGTGGATAAGAGCAAGGCACCTTTATACGCGTTGTAACGATTGTCTCTGCTGTCGAGCGCAGCAGCAAAACCCAACCCAAAATCTGTTCCGCCGTCTTTGCCAGTCACATTTTGTTCAAGAATAAAACTATTTGAGTCGACGGCTACCCCGAAATAGTCTGCCACATCGAGGCTGATCCCTGCGTAAGTATCCTTTGCGACCTTACGCATCGCTGAGGTATAAAACTTCACGCGATCGATTGTAACCTCCTCTACATTATCAATAGAAACATCGTTGCCGATTCCCAGCATATATTCAGGCGTCTTCTTGAAATTGAAATAAGAAAGGATCATATACTTGTCTGCATTGAAGATCAAGTCGTTAGAAACAGAGACGTTTACCCTTCCTTTGGTCGAAACCGTCACTACTTCAGAAATCTTCGATGGCCGTGAAAGTGTATCCTTCTTGGAAAGACGAAAGAGATTGAACTTGGCAAGTCCGAACGTGTTTCCAGCTTCCGTCGAATAAGTGATGATCGGGGCTGGTATATACACAAATAGTTTTTCCATTTTCTGGCTCATCGAGCTAGCCTTGGAGGTAGTATCTTTTTCCGCAGGTTCGGATTGTCCGAAGGCACCAGCTGTCATACAAAGTAGCAGGACAGCGATGAGGAAATAGGGTCTTTTCATTAAGGCACAATAAAGATGGAAGATAGCCTTAATTCAATGTGTGCCAAAACCCACAGCGTGAAAATTTATATGACTTTTGTCAGCGGAAATAAAAACTGAAATTGGCTTGGACTAAAACATTTAGCCTGGGCTGGCCAGCGATAAACTTTGAGATTCTCAAAGCAGCGGATGCATTCTCTCCCATTACTTTGCCAATGTCCATCCGAAGGAATAAGAAGTCTGTGCCTTCGCTAAAAGAATGCGAATAAAGTGTATTAAGCGAGAACCAACCATTCCAATCCTCTAACAGCACTACTGCCGGAAGGGCAAAGGAGAGATTTTGAATTTCGTCGTCCTTTTCAGGATCGTCCGGATCAGGCGCACCATCGCTGCCGCCGGTGCTGTTTGCGTCGCTCCCTGAGAATTGAAAGCCGACTTCCGGATAAACGGCTATCGACGTTCCGGGTCTCCAGGTGACGACAACGCGTGGTTTGTACAACCATGTTCCTGCTCCCCTGCCGAGCTTGTACTCCCCCGTGGGCGCAGAGACGTCAAAACCAAGTGTAGCGCGCTCGATGCCAATAGTATTGTTTTTGACGTACGGTACCCACAAGTAAGAAATCTTCAAGTCGCCAAATCCTGTCGTGTTTTCGAACCCTTGATAATCGCCTTGGAACACCGTATGGACCAACGGTAGGGACATACCAAACCGATGGCGTTCACTACGCAAGCCGTAGTGATAGCCAAGCCTGAGTGAATAGAATTCGGAATTGTTATGAAAGAGATAGGACTCGATATCTATCGCGGCGTGCGTTCGCATAGTCACCGGGTCACTCGCATTAAATAAAGTGGGCTGCTGGCCACGTGCAGTGGATGCCCATAACAACATAAGCGCAAGAAGATTTCTTATGTTCATATCCTACCCTTCTATTCTTAGAAATTTTACTTTAACAACGGGCGTCAACTACATCTTCGTCTTAAAGATACATAATTCTCACTCCTCGACAGGTTTCGAAAACTGTGTTGCAAACAATAAAATAACAACATAAGAAACGATTGGAATCAGATAGGCCGTCGCGACATCAGTTACGTCCGCTACCCAGCCCATTAACGGAGGCATCAACGCCCCGCCCACAACTCCCATGGCGATGAACGAGGATGCTTTCTCTTTAAGGTCGTGAAGGTTCTTCAGCCCCAAGCCAAAAATTGTGGGGAACATGATGGAAAACGTAAACTGAAGACCGATCAACGCGGCGAATGAAACGATCCCCAACTTCTGCCAAATAAGAATGCAAAACAGAATGCTTCCTGAAGTATAAATGGCCAGAACCTTATTCGGTTTTATGAAACTCATCAGATAAGTTCCGAGTATCCGTCCAGCCAGCATCATCCCCATGCTGAAACTAAACCAATAGGAAGCTCTTTCGTCGGTCATGCCCGGCATATAACTTACGGCGTAATTGATAAACAACGCCCAGGTTCCGCCCTGAGCGGCAACATTGAAAAACTGCGCAATTGCAGCCCATCTGAAGTGGCGATACCTGAAGAGCTCGCGATATGATCTGTCGGTTTTTGTAGTTGCGCTGTGCTCGTGC
Organism: Chryseolinea sp.; assembly: GCA_036376095.1. Classification (GTDB taxonomy): domain Bacteria; phylum Bacteroidota; class Bacteroidia; order Cytophagales; family Cyclobacteriaceae; genus Chryseolinea. The sequence continues at coordinate 2,716 of DASVBA010000734.1, read as the reverse complement.
AAGGGTGGAACTTTCACAAACGCGAAAGTCAAAGCTATGAAAAGTACAACGGCACCTATACATGCGTACAATACCTTAACGGACACGAGGTCGTCCTGCGTATTACCAGTCTGTACGCCTGACAGAATTACAAAACCACCCAGAAGGGGTCCTATGATAGTGCCGACCGCGTTGAAAGTCTGCGAAAAATTAATACGCTGCTCGGACTTGCGCTCATCCCCGAGAGACGCGGAGAAAGGATGCGCAACAGTTTCCAGTGTCGCTAATCCACATGCTAATACAAACAAAGCAAACCGGAAAAAACCAAACGATTCTGCGCCGGCCGCCGGAATAAACATAAATGCCCCGATAGCATAAAGGCATAATCCCAGTAAAACGCCATTCTTATAACCGAATCGGTTCATAAACAAGCCAGCCGGTATAGCCATAACGCCATACGCACCAAAAATTGAGAATTGAACCAGCGTGGACTCGCCGATGGACACTCCCAGTACTTTTTGAAAGTGCCTGTTGAGAGCATCTCCCAGTGAAATGGCAATTCCCCATAGGAGGAAAAGGCTTGTAACAAAAATGTACGTTGGGAGATATTTTCGTTCGGTTAGGGGAATGTGCTCCATGCTGTGTAAGGTATAGGGTATAAGGGTATAAGGGTTTGAATTGATACCTAAGGAATCAGATCAAACTCAATATAAGACAAAAAGGAAAGATTCAAAATCCAACGCTATTGCGTCAATTGCTTGAGGCGATTTTCGATAGCCTCCTTCAAATGATCTTTATCGGATGGTTGGAGATAACCGTCTGTGGGCAGTAGCTTTAATGCATTGGAATACATGGCTATCGCATCAGTTCGATTGCCTAATTCCAGGTAACACCTTCCAGCAATCGTGTATGCCGATGCGGCAGTGGGAAAGAGCTGTTGAAAGTTTGCTGCCCATACAACTCCACTTTCAAATTTTTTGTCAGCCATCAGCTGTTGGCCAATAGCAACGTAGGTTTCAAATGAAAATGCTGACGAGTCTTGCCGCTGATATTTCTTAACCTCCTCCAGCATCTTAGAGAATCCTTCGGACTGATTCAATGACAACAACGCCTTCGACGTTGGCGGAACATCGAGATGAGGAATGAATGAGTACTCAAGCAAGCCTGAAGGAATCCCGTGATCTTCGGGCTTGCTCTCATAAAAGGTTTTTCCGTGATAACCCTGCTTTAACTTCCAGTCCAGGAAAAACATTGTATACCTGGCCATCCATTCATATCCAAGCTTTGTATCGCCCGGTGCGGGGCCAAGAATGCCCGGCATCGTTTTTTCCCAAATGCCAAAATTCAGATAATAGAATTCCCTCATTTGTGGAAGACTGACCATATAACGGTCGGCATACTTGTAATGATCTATCAGCTTTGGATTAACAGACTCGTGCGGTGAATGCATAGCGAGTATCGGCCGGTCTGCGCGATAGACATCAAAGTAAGGCGACTTCTGAATAAGACCATATTCATAACCGGTTAAGATCCCCCCTTCCAGGCTGACCATCGCATCAATCGACGGATCCCTCATCATCCACGCTAGTCCAGCGGATGCATTCATTCCTGTTCCCATTGCTGCAACTGCATCGTCTTTTATCCTGAATTCCTTCTTAATGACCGCAAGAGCAAACTGGCAATCCTGCACCAGTGTTTCTATACCACGAACGGTTTGCCACTCAAAGTCAGCGTCAAGTGTCCCATGTCGTGAGATCGATACAACTATATAACCATACGATGCGAGGTATTCACTTAGTATATTGTTGAGGTTCGGGCTTTCGGGATACATCAGGATGGGATACGTTCCGTCAAGGTATGCGGCATTCTTGTACGCATTTACACTTTCGGCCAGTAACGCAGGTAGATGTTTTTTCAGAATCGAACTGTCCCCGCCCAACTGCGACAAAAGCAAGCACATTTGCTGAGTCGATTTCGTGCGTGTCTTTTTGGTAACATCCTGAGGATTTATCATCCGGGATACTTCGTCGACGTACTCGGCGTACATCATCTTCGGATGGTTGTTCTTCGGCTTTGCAGGATACCACACACTGATATGAACAGCCCGGCCATGACGGTAAGCTGCATACTGTTCCCTGATAGGCGGCCTGCCTATGTCAAAGTGCACGCCTGTTTTAAATCCGACTTTATAAGGACCTGGGTCGAGCCGTGTTTGAAAATAAGATTGCCCAAAACAGGTCCCGGCAGTGAGAGATGCCAAAAGAATAGAAAATAAAGTGCGCATTAACTTAAAAGATCGTTATACAAGTTAACCACGATAAATCATTTCAACCTAACCAACCATGGGTGGTTTTTTGCTGAAAAAACGAAAAGGAACCATGTCTATTGTATAAGACGTATCATCTAAACATCTTCGGACGCAAGTCTTTAAAAATATTCTGATTTTTGTGGTGATATATGACTGTAAACTTGCACTTAAGGTTATGGAAGCTGATCTGGAAGTTATATCAAGACCCGTACTAGCAGCATCAGGCACGGACCGCGACGTCTTTTTCGAGGAAATGTATGAAACAGCGTTTCCCGCAGTAGCGTCATTTGTCAGGCAAATGGACGGATCGTTCGACGATGCAAAAGATATTTTTCAGGATGCGGTGATAATCTACCTTGAACGGTCAACGGAGATGAGTGTCACAATCAATGTATCACCTGACCGGTATATTCTTGGGATCGCAAAACA
>DASVBA010000733.1:0-2622 GCA_036376095.1 Chryseolinea sp. | reverse complement strand
TACAAATTATCAAAGAAAGGCTTCCTTCTTTCCAGCTTGAGATCCTGAAGTATTGAGGACTTTACGTTGATCGTAAAATTGTATTGCTGGAATCTTCCGAACGGCGTCCAGTTCAGGCGCATAGTCCAGCAGTGGAGATCGCGCGCAATGCCAAGGTTGGTCTGGGTAAATTCGCCCTCCTCGAAGTGATAGCCGGTACTAAATGTAACTTTCCAGGCAGCGGATATTGAGACGTCGCCCGACAGGTTAATGGTTGATGTGACGCTTTGTTTGCTGTTGACCTGGTGAGAATAGCCGAGAGTGTAATTAATGTTCATACTCCACGGAATTTCAAAATCGACATAGGCATCCGGATTTTGAAGCAGGAATTGTTTCTCCTGCTCCGGCAGATCGGATTTCGAAATCTTTTCACGGCTTGATGTTTCCTTACTTCGCGCTTTGGGATTCAGGTTTGTGCTCATCGCCAGCGACGCATTTGTTATCCTTCCAATACTGCCGCTCTTCCACGCGAGCTCATCAATTCTGTCTTCGTAACGTTTACCCTCTTCATCTATGATAACGTCGATATAATAAGGATCTAGTGTAGCCGCCAAGTTGATATTAAGCAGGTTATCCAAAATGTTGGTATTTGCAGAAATGCCGATGGGAGCCAGTTTAAATGAATCTGCGATTATGTTATAACTACTGCTCAGGGAGAGGTTATTGAGGAGCATGACCTTACGTGCCACGGAGTCCGCTGGCTTTTGCACTTTCATTTCAAGGTTATTACCGATACCGAATCCTATTGAGCCGCTCTTCCCGGTGTTCGATCCTCCATAGACAAAGCCCTGATAACGATCCTGGTAAAAAACCGTTGTATCTGTTGGTCTAACCATTTCCTGGAAGTAATCCTTGTTTTTCGTGAAGTCAGGGGTATAGCCAAACGAAATTGACGGGTTGATTACGTGACGTATTGCTTTTACGTTCTTCGTTTTGTCTTTCATGTGGTACATTCCGTAAAAGCGAGTCGTAAGTCCAACGGAAAACGAATAATTGGCAATACGCTGAAAACCTTTGACGGTATCGGTTTTAACAAGCATGTTATTTTCGTCATAACCCCAGATAAGTTGTTCTCCGTACCATTTTTCTTCGTAGTTCATTGACGGCGACATGGTCAGGTACCGCAATAACTTCAGGGAGAACGAAGCCGGGATGTTATGCCGCATCCCTTTTTTACCATTGGCGAAGAACTCAGGGAAGTTGCTGAACGAGAAGTCTGCAATACTATCTTTTGTCGCGGTTGGCGTCAGGCGCCCGAGGTTGTTAGTTACGCGGTTCATAGCGTTCATTGTGTAGGCAACAGAAAAGTTATCAAGCGGTCCCGTCTTTCCTGTTTTGCTTTGGAAGGGATAAATGTTAGCCATGTTCAGGCTTATGTTTGGCAGCAACAGGTCAACCACTTTCGTCTGGAGATCCTGGTTATGGCTAAGGTTCAAACCCAGGGAAAATGGCGTACCAGTGAACCTTTTGCTGAACGATACATTGGAGCTTAGCTTGGACGTTGTGTTGTTAAAGTTGGAGTTATTGTAGATGTCCCCCGAAGTGCCATATGACAGGTTGTTGTTTTGATTGAAGGTGGCAGTTGCGGCATTCACCGAAGCGGAGAACCGACCGGTTCCCTTCGATTGTGGCGAATGTGACCACGTGATCCTGTAGTCTTTTTGGAAATTACTGGTCTCTATCTTATCATCGCCGTCGGGGTTCTTTGAATAGGCGAAATTCACTGAACCGTTGTATTTATAACGCTTCATGTAGTTCGAGTTTACGTATAACGCGTGGCCGCCTTTTGAATAGATATCTCCCGTAAGCGCAAGTTTCATGTATTCGCTTATGTCAAAGAAGTAGCCTCCGTTCCGCAGGTTAAAGCCGCGTCTTTTTTCTTCACCGTAGGAAGGCACAATGATACCGGAGGCGCTTCGTTTTGGAGAAGGGAACATTCCAAACAAGAATCCTACTGGCAATGGAATTTCATTTAACCGCATGTAGAAAGGGCCGGCGACGATCTTATCATTGGGGATAGCCTTTGTTTTTGTGGCTCTGATCTCATAGTGCGGATGTTCCAGGTTACACGTGGTATAGCTGTTGTGCAGGCTCAGGAGCTCCCCTTTTTCATTCTTATAAACAACATCGCCATGAAGATAAGCATCCCCCATAGTCGTAACGACCTCGCTGATACGAGCTCTTTTTGTTTTGAAATTGTAGACAATATCTTTCGTTTCGTAAAGTTCTTGTCCGTTCTTGAATATAGGGTAGCCCACCCGCTGACCAAGGGAGTCCTTGGTACCATGCGCTGTCAGGGTGCTGTTACCGTAATCGATTACAATTTCATCAGCCTCCAATTCGATTTCGCCATATACGATCTTGGCGGCACCGTAAAGCCAGATCAACTTGCCGTCAACACTGGCCCGGATCGAATCTCTGGCCGAATAGTTGATAGTTGTTTCCACGTCGCCTCTCGGGGCTTGGACGACGGTGGAATCGGAGGGACGTTTAACGGTGTCTGCAGCAACGACTAAGGTATCCTGTTTGACACCTGAGGTGTCGATTTTAACGGGTAAAACGTCAGGTGGGGCTTTAACCCGC
>DASVBA010000720.1:0-4634 GCA_036376095.1 Chryseolinea sp. | reverse complement strand
CCAGCGCGTTAGCATTAGGATTTATTAATCCAACACAGGTCAGGCAAATAAAGAACATCCCTATCGTAGCATTTAATCCGATCCAACCGTAGAACACGCAAATCAGAAATAGGAAACTCGTGATCACCTGGCAGACAAGTGCAACCTGAAAAATGCGCGCGCTGCTATACGTACGGTTGAGCCATATATTTAGTTGACTGCCGCCGATAAATCCTACGGACAACAGGGCAAAGATGCCACCGTATGCCTGCGGACTTACGTGGTACATCTCCATAAAAATGACAGGTGATCCGGCAACGTAAATGAACAGCGTAGCAAATGCGAATGCACCTGAAAATGTGTAGGTGGCAAACTGGGGGTTTCGGACTACATTGATGAAGGTCAGGATGATCGGCCGTGGTTTTAGCGACACGGTCGGATCAGGCCGATGCCCTTCAGGAAGGAAAAGTAAAACAAGCATCAACACAAAAACTGCTATCGATGCAAGAACAACAAACACTGCCTGCCAGCCCCATAACGTCACAATGAATCCCCCTAACGTTGGGGCTAACAGTGGCGACAAGCCTATGATCAAAATCAGGAGTGAAAATACCTTGGCGCTTTCTTCCACGGGAAAAAAATCACGCACCATAGCTACAGCAGCAACCCACGCAACGCTTCCTCCTAACGCCTGCAGAAAACGCAGTGCGATCATGACGTCAACACTTCCTGATTGCATACATCCGATGCTGGCAAGAATGAATACAATCAATCCAACATACAACGGACGCTTTCTGCCAAACCGGTCTAATAGCGGCCCATACAAAATTTGTCCCATAGCCATTCCAATAAAATAGCTGGACACTGATAGCGATACGGTAGAAGCCGTAGTACCAAAGTCATTAGCGATTTGAGAAAATGCAGGAAGGTATAGATCGATAGCAAATGGAGTTACGGTCGCCAGCGCCCCAAGGATCCAGATGATCAGCCTTTTTTCCTTCATAAACTGGAAGTGGTGTAGTTGGAAGCGCGCAAAGTGCATTTTTAATTTCACAGAAGCAACGACTATGGCATACCGACATAAGAGTTTTCATTACCTTAGTTCACCGATGATGCATAAGTATTGGAACCGAGTTAATTAATCAAAAAATGAAGAAACGTACCTTCCTGAAAATTTCTTCGGCAATGTTGACTGGAGCCGCCCTCGCTCCTATTGCCGGATGTGCGCCGGAAAATAAAGGACAACCACTAAAAAACTGGGCCGGAAATCTAACTTACAGCACGTCGAATGTTCTTGAACCGGCTACGGTCGAAGAGGTACAGGAAATAGTAAAAACGTCAGAGAAGCTTCGCGCCTTGGGTACGAGGCACTGCTTTAATGGAATAGCAGACTCGGATGCCCTCCTTGTATCAACGCGAAAACTGAACGGGCTCACCGAACCAGACATTGCCAACAGCCGGATCACAGTTGGCGCCGGCATCCGTTACGGCGACTTGTGTAAATATCTTGATGAACGTGGATTTGCTGTCCATAACCTCGCATCTCTGCCGCATATTTCAGTGGCGGGAGCCTGTGCAACCGCTACACACGGATCAGGTGTGCGAAATGGTAATCTTGCGACCGCTGTTTCCGGCATCGAATTCGTTTCGGGTAAAGGGGACGTTGTGCAGTTGTCACGTGAAAAGGACGGCGATACATTTAAAGGTGCTGTTGTTGCTCTTGGATCGTTGGGTCTCGTCACCAAAGTAACCCTCGACCTGGTTCCAACTTTTTCCGTGAGGCAAAATGTTTACCTCAATCTTCCTGTGGTTCAACTTGAACAGCATTTTGATGAGATCATGTCGAGCGGTTACAGCGTCAGCCTGTTCACAGATTGGCAGACGGAAAATATTAATCAGCTATGGATTAAGAGAAAGGTTGCGGCGGGAGAAGAATTTAATGCCGAGGGTGAATTCTTTGGGGCTACCCTTGCTGACCGGAACGTTCATCCGATTATCGAGATCTCAGCTGAAAACTGCACCGAACAGATGGGCGTAGCCGGACCGTGGTATGAAAGGCTACCTCACTTCAAGATGGATTTTACGCCAAGCAGTGGCGAGGAACTTCAGGCGGAATACTTCATCCCGCGCGAAAAAGCATTCGATGCGATTAAGGCTGTGGAGACGCTCAGACAGGACCTCAAGAGCCTACTGTTCATTACGGAAATAAGGACCGTTGATGCGGATGACCTCTGGATGAGCATGAGCTATGAGCGACCAAGCGTGGCGGTCCATTTTACGCTGAAACAGGATATACCGGGGGTCAGGAATTTCCTTCCGAAGCTTGAACAGGTCCTTGCCCCTTTTGAGCCCCGGCCACATTGGGGTAAATTATTTGCGTTGCCGGCAACTGTACTGCATTCAAGATACGCCAGGTACAGAGACTTCCTTGCCCTTGCCAGCCAGTACGATCCTGAAGGCAAGTTCCGAAACACCTTTATGAACGAAAACTTCTTTAGCTGAGACAACCTTGGCATTCGACACTCAGCGCTTGCTGCTGTTTTTTGTCAGGTGAGCCAACAGCGTTATGAATGTCGGTCACTACCATCACAACTGCACAACGACCGCTATATAGCAGGCGCATCACTAAGTGAAGCGATAGAACTTCGTCGTGGCCGTTGTGGTTCTTTGTGGGCGTTGTGACCGGGATTTATAAATGCAGAGTCGCTACGATCACAACGGACGCACGAAGATGTCGTTGGAGGCAGACATTCTGACCTGGATCAAAGGCACGACAAACGTCCGGAATTCGTAAAAAAATTCGAATATTTTTCTGTTGCGAAATGCTGCTGACATACTGCTGTCACCGGGTGTGATTTGTTTTACATAAACAACATTAAAACCCTAACAAGTAATAATTATGGAAACCAGCATCGAGCATTTAGAGAAAGTAGCTACCAGCGCGACCTTTGTTAGTCCCGAGGAATTTCGAAAGCATTGGCAGGGCCATCGCCGCGTCACCCGTAAAGTGATCGAAGCCTTTCCGGAGGACAAGCTCTTCAATTATTCAATTGGCGGCATGCGCCCGTTTTCTGAGATGGCGATGGAAATAATTGGTATGGCCGACCCCGGGATGACAGGAATAGTAACGAGATCTTGGGAAGCACCGACGCATTTACGCACGATCGAAATGCCAAAGACCAAAAAAGAGCTGCTTCGTCGTTGGGATGAAGTAACGGAATATATAGACGCCAATTGGCCGTTAGTCCCGGCGGGAAGATTTCAGGAGGTCGATAAAGCGTTCGGAATGTGGGAAGGCACGATCGCGTGGATCATTTTGTACTTCATTGACAATGAAATACATCACCGCGGCCAGGGTTATGTCTATCTTCGTTCCCTTGGGATCGAACCCCCGCCATTCTGGAACCGCGAATAAATGTCGTTTAGTTAAGTTAACGTAACCAGTTTGAGACTTGGGAAATTGCCTGTCACACGGGCAGGCAATTTCCATTTAAGGGCTAAACACACGACATCGGATCGCACAATCAGGATAGCAGAGCCTGACGGTTGTACTTTGAGCGGTATTGTACCGGCGATAACCCGGTAATACGCTTAAAGGTGTTACGGAAAGCCTTCGTGTCGGTATACCCGACCTTATACATTACTTCGTTGACGTTCTCACGCGACGATTCAAGGTTCATTTTAGCTGCTTCCATTTTCACGCGTTGAATGTATTCAACCACCGTGTTGGAAGTAGCTTTTTTGAATCTGCGCTCAAGATTGCGCCTTCCGATCGCAAACATCGACGCGAGTTGATCAACCGTGATCTTTTCCTGGAAGTTGTTTTCAATAAACTCCTGGGCTTTCTTTATCTGGTCGTCATCGTGATCCTTTTGGCCCTGGAAGATTATGAACGACAACTGATCTTCGCGTTCAATCTCAATGGCAAATACTTTGGCGGCAAGTACAGCCATTTCCCGACCGGCAAATTTTTCGATGAGATATAATATGAGATTCATGTACGAAAACGCTCCACCGCTTGAATAAAGGCCCTGTTCATCTGTTATCACTTTTTCTGTGACGAGATTTACATCCGGGAACATCTTTTTGAAATTGCTTTCAGCCATCCAGTGCGTAGCGCATTTTTTTCCATTCAACAAGCCCGTCGACGCCAACAAGAATGCGCCAAGGCAGAGACTCGCGACTTCAGCCCCACTGTTGTATTGTTTCACTATCCATGGAATAAATGCCTTGTTCTTTTCAATTGCCTTGACAATATCGCCATCCAACGCAGGTATAATGATAAGATCTGTTTTCGGAACCTGATCGACAAGCAAGTCCGGATTCGCTGTGAACAAACCGCCGCATAACCTGGTTTCTCGTGAAAGACCAACAAGATGGACATCAAAAACGGGCTGAGCACCTTTTGCTTTGAAGAATTCATTCACCTGTGTGAGCAATTGACGCGAACCTTCGAGGCTTCCTAGTATTGCACCTTCGGGAACAAGTATCGAGATGTGTTTCATTGGGGTTATCTTTTTTTGAACAATCGATTCTATTTCAACCTTTCAACACCAAAAGTAATGCATGAGGGTGTCGCAATCAACCCCTTATTATGCCGTATTTACACCCCCTTCAACGAAAGAGTGTGTTATAATTTTGGTATGTGTAGCAGC
>DASVBA010000709.1:0-5757 GCA_036376095.1 Chryseolinea sp. | reverse complement strand
GTCCTCCAGGTTGTCCTTCGTTGTTAAGTTAATTGTCAGTTCGATTGAACCCTTCTTTTGAGCAAACCCAACTGTCTGAAGTGAAATGAATAGAAGAATTAAGCTTGTTTTAAAAATCATTGTTATTTTGAAAATTCTCTCCAGCGGCTTGCACACAACGCTATGTGGCGTTGCCAGTTAAGGAGCGCAAGTTAAATGCGAAGCATGACTTGCGCGAATTACACGAATCTTTCCGCCGTGTCCAACACGTAGTTCGAAGATAATACTTTCCGTTTACATTAAACCCGGCAATGAAACACAGGTGTTATTGGCTGCTGTACCCTCAACGCTGTCTCTTAAAACCCTGCAGACCATTCGTGTCAAACTTTATCTCAAGCAGGTACTTTTCTTTTGCTTCTGGTAAGGACAAGTCATAAATCAAAACTGATTGAGTCGTGTCCGTCGCACCAAAAAGTCCGACTACCTCCGCTTTGGACATCCCTACTCTCAAGTCCCCTTTAATATCCTCTTCAATAGTGTCGTAGTATTGCCTTGCGATCTCTTCATCGGATTGTCCAGGAATTCTTTGTATCGTTAAATAGATGAAGAGGGCAAGCGACCCTATTATTATTGTGGGTGACAAAATAAACGCGATGACGCGGGACAGAAGTTTAATTTGTCCATCAGACCATTCTTTCAATATTTTTCGAAAGAGTTTCCGAGCTATCCAGAAAATAAGTTGTCCGACAATGAAAAGAAGTAGAACTATTAACCCAAGTGTCGGCAAATCTACTCCCGCCAAAAATAAAAGCATTTAGTCAACCATTAAGTTTACAAACCTGTCATGAGGGCATTGCAGCTAACGTGAGTGCATAAGCAGTGGCGGGGTTAGGAGGGCTTGAAAATTGAGCGCAGCGAAATGTCAAGCCCGACCTACACGTCATTGTCTCACGACACCGAACGTTGTTTGAAAACTAAAACGACAAATTTACACCGAGCCCCGCCATTGACTATGCACATTGTTGGCAACAGTTGGGTTTCGTCCTTAATCGTCAGCCGTTGATTATTTTTCCTCTGTAGGCCAATTTGAAGTCAGCGTGATGCCCACTGTCAACGAAACTCAACTCCATATGTTTTACAAATCAAAGTTCAAAGGGAAATGTCCTGCGAAATTCATTTTGCAATAGTTTAGCAAAATTGTCTGCGTAAATCAATCTTATCCATTGGCTGTAAAACTGTCTGCGTGACCGGTTTCATAGAAGGTTTTCTAAGCAAACAAGTAGTTCGTTGCCGTCGGGGTCTTCAATTTGAAGTACATCGTATCCCCACCAAGATTTCTTTGTTGGAACGGAACGTTCGGCAACTTCTTTAAGTAGTTGGTCAACTCCATTGCGAGACAATTCCAGGAAGACACGAGATTTACTATTGCGAGTAGTGTCTTGAGATAAAATAATCTCGCAGCCCCCACGGTCGACTTGGCACACTGTGCCTTTACCATCTGCTTCGTGCCATTTCTTTATGAAACCGAGCTTGTCGACATAGAATCTGACTGCAATCTGGATATCCGAGACAAAAAAAACGGGGCGCATGTACCACACATGCTCAATGGCTTCTTTGTTAGATTTTTCAGCGTCCGTTTCCATAACCCATGATGTTTGTTTAAAAATAAGTCCAAGAGATTATACGGATCATGTGAGGAGTTGTGTCGTGCTTCTTCGTTCAAAATGGTGCAGTCTGCCACTTATATTCCTCGAACACCGACACCGTTCTTAGATCTCTAGATCAACACTCACGTATTTCCCTTATACCTTATTTTCCTCACTCTTTCTTAAACACCAACGGACCCACATCCTTCTGCACCGGCTCAAGGCTATTGAGATACATCCATATCGCGGTGATGTCTTCATCGCTCATGCGTGAGAAAGGTCCCCAATCCATAGGAGAAAAGTTAATGATCCTGCCTTTTCTGAAACGGGCAATAAATTCTTCTGGCGTCTTATAATTGGCGAGGGCACTGTTGGGATCCGGGGTGATGTTCGGTGTTCGGATCCAGGTGGTTGGGTCAACTCCAAGATAGTTATAAAAATCTGGCCACGGTTCGAATTCCATACCTCCGGCGAATTCAGGACCTGTTGCCTGATAAGTCATCATGTCGCGTTGTGTGTGACAACCTACACAATTGGTTACATAGTGCGCGAGATATTTTCCACGCTCAACAGTTGCAGCCATAGGCGGTGCAACGGCAGGAGCATCCGGGTCTTTGATGGGTTCGAATGTCGGCGTTAATGAACGCACGGCTTTGCCCACGAATGTCCAGTCATTTACAGGCACGTTGTTTTCAACTGGAGCGATCGAGCGTAAGTAAGATACAACAGCAATAAGGTCATCATCTGCCATTTTCCAGAAAGGCATTAGTACGGGCATCGACGCGAGACCATCGGGACGGATACCATGGCGCATCATACGGAACAATTGTTCATCGGTATATCGTCCGATTCCTGTAGAAGCATCGGGCGTAAGGTTGCGGGTAAACATCGCACCAAGCGGGCCCATCTGAAATCGTATTCCACCCTTCAATGCTATTTGCTCTCCCTTGTCGGCGGCAACAATATCAGCAAAACTGGAAACATGACACGACACGCAATGGGCCGGGCCTTCTACAAGGTATTTGCCTCGGGCGATCACCGAAGAATCTGTACTTGACTTGAGCGACGGGGCTGGCCAGTCCGCATAGGATTTATCCCAGGACGACTGGACAAAAACGTAAAAGCCGATAACGGCAATTAAGACGATAGATACAATGATGATAAGGATTTTCTTAATCATGGCGGGTTCTGGTTTAAGGTTTAAGGAAGACTCCGGATTTCGATAACGTTAAACTAAAATAGCTTTTTTCATGGAATTTAAAAGGGATGGCGGGTAACAAATGTGTTTATGATGATAGGTTCTGTATGCTTGGGTTATGAGTTATGCGTGCCCGACGAAGCGTTTCGCGCAGGCGGGAGTTGGGGTGTGGGTGTGGGGGGTGCAGGGGTTAGACAATTGTCCGAATTCGGCGCGGGGTTCCGGAAACAACTCTTATGCTATTTGACGGAAAATTTCTAATCCTCTCCCATGCAAAACCCTACATTCAGGATAAGTTTTAATGAATGGGGGTACGGTCAATGTTACGGTCTTTAGGATCAGGTGCACATATTCGCGTTCGCAGTATTGGCGCTTTGTTGTTACTTCTTTGTTGCTGCTCGTGCGCAAGCATATATGTGTCGGGCGTGCGCAATGTTCCATTGTTGACCCGCCGGGGTGAATTTCAGGGCAGTGCATCATTTGGAAAAGGTACCAACATAACTACAGCCTATGCGTTAACAGATCACGTTGGAATTACCGTCGGTGGAATGTATGCAAACAACCGGCAGCAGAACCTGAACAATACTTATCGCCGTCACCAATCGGGAGAGGTTGGGCTGGGATACTTTGGTCACACCAACAAAATATCGTACGAAATCTTCAGCGGATATGGCGCCGGACGCGGCTATGCGCAGGATTCCGTTTTCGGCTTTTTCTTTTTTTCAAACGTCCAGCGGACGGCCGAAGGGGGGTACCACAAGTATTTCATTCAACCGACATTTGCTTTTCGGCCTAAGCGTTTTTTACTGGCCATCACCATGCGAATGACGTATTTACAATTCAAGGACATCAGGGTCATGACCAATAATGGAGACCCGTCCATTCTTAGAAGCAAATATTCATACGTGTTTGAGCCCTGCTTCACCGCAAAATATTTTCTCACTGAAAAACCAAAATCGATGTTTGTATTTGCCCAGGCGGGTTTTGGTATCGCAGATCAAACCGATGAGGTTGAGTATAACATGCCTTTCTTTATGCCGCATTATAATGTGGGGATCGGGTTTAGGCTATCAAAACCCGATCCTTAAAATGTTTATCATGGTGCCCTTGTATATTCCCTCAGCCGCCAACGATTTTTGTCGATTACACAACTTCTTTGCTTCATCCCTCACCATCACGTGTTCACCTCACTGCCTTCTCACATTCTCACATTTTCAACTACTTCATTTAAATTTGCACCAGTATTATAATCTTCGGACCCGATGACACGTATTCCCTTTTTCATTTTCTTGCTTGCCTGTTCGTGTTCCGGATCCTCCGAAAAAGTATCCGACCCATTGGCAATGTTTCCTTTGAATGACGAATGGGAATTCCTCAGTGGTCTCGGAAAAGACAGGATCATCATGCTGTTAAAAAGGACGGAAGACAACAAATTCACGTACAGGATTGAGTTAATGAAAGACTACCACGGACTGCCGCTGGATTACGGAACCGTTAGCCTTAAGCAAATCGAAAAGGATAGCTCGTTCAGTTTCCTGGGTGGCAATGCAGAATGTCAGCTTAAACTGAATATGTTTCAGTCGAAAGAACCAAACGGTGGAAAACGGATTATCATCGAACGGACGTGCAGTGACACCACCAAGAACATATCAAATACCGATTTTGAACCGTTGTGGCGCAGAGGTGAAGCACATTCGAAATAATTGAACCCGTACACAAAATGCACACACGGATGCACACACCAATTTAGTGCCGGTTCAAAAAACGGGCTTAAACTAAATTAACGACACTTATCCTCTCAAATTGCTCAATTGTGTAGTTGAGTTGGGATCATTGTGGTATTTTTTAGTAAGTTCAACTCATTAAATTTTATCGAATAAAAACTTAAACATTACATAAATGAAATTCGCGCTTCTCTCAGTAACATATTCCGGCTTGTTTTATGCAGGAAAGGCATTGACCCTGGAGCAACAAATTCAAAAAGCAAAGGCTATGGGCTTTGAGGCTCTTGCCATCGAGACAAAACGGCCCATAGGCTCTCCGCTAGACCTGACAAAAAAAGATAGAGAAAGACTGAAGGCTGTCGCCGACGGGGAGGGTATCGCATTATGTGCGCTGGAAAGTATGAGCAACTTTTGCAGTCGTCACATGGAGGAACGCGAAAACAATCTCGCCATGATGCGGATGGTGCTGGAGATGGCAAAGGACCTTAATATTGATAAGGTAAAGATCTTTGCAGCATGGCCCGGTATTATCAATGACGAAGAACTACTTGCCAGCTATGCGCCGTATGAAAGGGGTAACTACTTTAAAGTGGTGAACGCATCCGATCTTCGTGTTTGGAATCGTGCGATAACCGGTATCCGTGAAGTGACAGACCTTGCCGCCGATATGGGTATCACCATTCTGCTTCAGAATCATGCGCCGGTATTGAATCCGGGTTACGAAGACACTTTGGCAATGTTGCAGGAAATTGACCGCAAGAATTTGAAACTGTGCATGGACGTACCGTTATTCTCCGACCGCCAGAAAACCGAATACGTTCGCGAAGCTGTCGACAAGTGCGCTGAATACATTCAATATACTCATTACGGAGCCTGGAACTTTACGGAAGACGCTAACGGCGAAATCATCCAGGAACCTGCTCCGTACCACGGCGGAAAGATCAACTATGAAGCATTCCTCGAAGGATTATACCAACACGGATATGATGGCTATCTCGTCTCTGAATACTGCCTTCCGATGATACGCAATCATCAGATCATGGGAGTTGAGGAGATCGATAAGGCTACCGAGCGGGATATGCGTTACGTTAAACAATTGTTAAATAAGATCTCCGTCAAAAAAACCGGATCACAAAGAGCAGCCCTCGTGTAATTCATGCTCACATCCTTGATCATCAACAAGCCGTGCCGATCCTATGCATAGCCTCAT
>DASVBA010000698.1:0-5064 GCA_036376095.1 Chryseolinea sp. | reverse complement strand
TCGGTAATCCCAATACACATATACTAATTGTCGGCTTTCAGTCGCATGGTTCTATAGGAAGACGGTTGGTAGAGAGAGCGCAAAAGATCTCAATCTTTGGAGAAGAGAGAGTGGTACGCGCACAGGTACATACCCTCAACGGTTTCAGCGCACATGCGGGTCAGACAGATCTATTAAAATGGTTTTCATACCTCGCGCCCTCGAAGCCAAGAGTGGTGCTCACACACGGTGAAGATATGCCGAGGACAGCATTGGCTGCGGCTCTCAAAAAACAACATAAGATTAATTGTATTCTACCGAAAATCGGTGATGTCATCGAATTATAGATGCCTCACGAGGTAATTATTTTTATATTTATTTAGAGCGACTAAACAATTTATGATATGCTAAACTCAAAAAGAATCCCACTTGTCATTGGCTTACTTTTGGTAACGATCTCTTTTGGTTTTGGCCAAAAGCCGTATTCGCTTAAGTCACACAAAATGTCTGTCGATGGTACGTCATCCCTGCATGACTGGACCTCTGATGTGACGAAAGTGGATTGGTCAGGCAACATCACTACAGAAGGTAACAGCGTGAAAGCAGTCAGCGATGTGAATCTTAAGATCCAAGTGACAGACATCAAAAGCGAAAAAGGAGGCATGATGGATGATAAAACCTACGAGGCATTTAAATCGGAGAAGTTTCCGACCATCACCTTCAAGTTAACCAGCGCGACCGTTAGCGGTAACAGCGTGAAAGCAAATGGCACGCTTACAATGGCCGGTGTCAGCAAACCTATCGTCATGAATGTGGCTATGAAGGTGCAGGCGGACGGATCTGTGCACTTCAGTGGTTCACAGGTGATCAACATGAAAGATTATAATATGACTCCGCCGAAGGCAGTAATGGGCACCATTAAAGTGGGCGAAAAAGTGACCTTCTTGTTTGAGTTGACTGTGGTACCCGGATAGTAAACTAAAATGAACCCTCTATGAAAACAAAATTTACTCATTTAGCATGTATTGTTCTAACACTGATCGTAAGTGTCTGCTACGCACAGCAGCCCGCGCTTCAATATTTCAGACCAAATGACCGAACCGGTGTCAATGTGTTCGAAACAGGCAAGGAAGATAGTGTTGAGTGGGATAAACTCAAGGTCCGTCTCGGTGGCGCGTTCGCTCTCCAGTACCAGGCGATAGATCACGAGAATGCCGCTAATAACCTTGTGAACCTTATCAGTAATTTTAACCTGCCTTCAGCCAACCTCGACCTCGATGTTCAATTATACGATGGAGTAAGGTTACATTTGAGAACATACCTGTCATCGCGCCACCACACCGAGACATATGTTAAAGGTGGTTACATTCAAATCGACAAGCTGGATTTTATTAAGAAGGATTTTTTGGCCGGCCTCATGAAGAAAACAACGATCAAGATCGGCCAGATGGAAAACAACTACGGTGACACACATTTTCGAAGGACGGACAACGCACACGCGCTATACAATCCTTTCGTTGGAAATTACATCATGGATTCTTTTACCACTGAGATTGGAGGTGAGATTTACTATCAAACCAACGGCTGGCTGGCAATGGTCGGCATCACTAACGGCCGACTTAATCAAAGCGTCGCCGATACATCGACGAGAGCTGCAATCATAGCTAAAGTTGGCTATGATAAGCAGATCAATGACGATCTCCGGATCAGATTGACCGGATCCATTTACAACGTAAACAACACCAGCAACACGTACCTGTATGGCGGCGACCGGGCTGGATCGAGATACTACAAGGTTATGGATATAAAAGGTGGATCGACCAACGACTTCAGCGGAAGAATAAACCCTCGTTATAAAACCGACATGACGTCGATAATGATCAACCCATTTGTAAAGTTCAAGGGGCTGGAATTTTTTGGAGTGTTTGAGACCACGTCAGGATATGATGAGGTAGCTGATGCAAGTTTTGATGGTGATAGAACCTGGACTCAGCTGGCCGGCGAACTGATCTACCGGTTTGGCAGACAGGAGCAATTTTATGCCGGCGGCCGTTTCAATACAGTATCCGGGCAGTTACCTGGCGAGGAGTCTGACAAAGTAACTGTCAACAGGTTCAACATTGGCGGTGGCTGGTTCATGACAAAAAATATTCTCGCAAAAATAGAATATGTCACTCAGTCGTATGAAGATTATCCTGCCGGACAATTCCAGGATGGTAAGTTTGACGGTTTGATGATTGAAGCAGTCATTGCATTCTAAGAACAATTTTTCGACGCGCTTACACGAGAAGTCGCCGGAAACTGGCGACTTCTTTTTTTTGACGCTGTTCGTTCAGTAACTTGGAGGGATGAGAATACTGTTCTTTCTGTTAGCGTTCGCATTTATGTCCGCCTCTGTTCCCGATCAGGACAGCCAGGTTATCTATCAATTGGTCATACATCCCGCGAGCTCAATAACCATCGCCGGATCGACAAATGTTAATAAGTACAAATGTGTCATCCCTAAATACATTGGACGTGATACACTCTCGCTCACGGCCCAACGCGGAAAAGGCGCGTACTTTAAGAAAGGGCTGGTGAAACTGGAGGCGTCCCGTTTTGATTGTGAAAAAAATGTGATCACCAAAGATTTCGCTGAAACTATTCAGGCAAAGAGGCATCCTTATATAACGATAAACTTTATATCATTCGAGCGTGTACCGGAATTTAAGGAATCGGAAGAACCATTCCGCGGGAAATTCACGATCACGCTTGCGGATGTTTCCGTTCCCTGTGACATACGATGCAAGATCGTAAAGGACAAAAACAACCTTATTCATTTGAAAGGATGGCATCTTTTCAAATTTTCAGACTTTGAACTGGAAGCTCCAACGAAAATGATGGGACTTATAAAAGTCGAAGAAATGATCACGGTTGATTTTCATCTGGTGTTGGTGCAGAGATGAATAGAAGAGATACGACGATCGATGGCACAATCCGGCGGATCTGATCAGGGGCTATCAATGTTGCGTCCCTGGCGGACTTGGGTAAAGCAAAATCTTCTTAGTTTCTGGTTATGGATCAGCCAGTGATCAGTCAATTACTCGTAGCCGCAACTTCATGCCTACGGTTCCTGTGCCCACGCACCTATTTTGAAGCACTTATAGAAGCCGTCCGGCACCACATATCGTTGGTGGAAATTGCTCGGGGGTTCGCGATCACAGGAGAATTTTGCATATTTTTAATAAACGCTCAACGCCAGCAATTGTGCCTTAATTCCGACCCAGTCCTATGACGCTCACCAAAGAAGTTGAAGCCGAAATCCGAGAAGTCTACGGCGCTTTTTGGGAAAGCTATCTCCGCGGCGACGTGAAGACCATGGGCAGTTTTCTCTCGGACGATTTTACGTTGATCGGGACCTCAGACGGTGAGGTATTCAACAATAAGAAATCCGCTATGAAGTACCTGAAGGCAACCATCGATCAGGTTGCCGGTATTCTGAGCAAGAAAAACATCGAAATAAAAATCGCGAAGGTTGATGATACTATTCTGGTAACGGAATTTTTTGACGCCTACGTCAACACTGACAGTCTCCCAACTTTTTACGGTAAGTTTCGCGCAACCTCCGTTATGAAAAGGGTGCGCGGCAGATGGAAGATTATTCATCAGCATGGTTCTCTTCCGGATTCAAAAGCTGAGGTTGGGGAAACGTTGGCGACCTCGAAAGTCAAAAAAGAGAACCGTGAACTCCGTGATGCGGTAAAACGACGCACGCGTGAGCTCGAGCAAAAGAATCGCGATCTGGAGATAGAAGCGAGCCTGGAAAAGGTCAGGGCCCGTACCATGGCGATGCGGTCTTCGTCGGAATTGGCTGACCTCATAGCTGTCATACACAGCGAAATAGGGCGATTGGATAAGAATCTTGATCGCTCTTTTATCTTGTTATTCGATGATGATGGAAGCTCGACGTGGTGGATGAGTGGCAACGAAAAGATGCCTCTTAATCGCAGCTATTATATGAAGCATCATAAACACGCTCCTTATCTCGCATGCCTGAAAGGTTGGCGAAAACGGGAAAGGAAGTGGAGATATGTGCTGAAGGGTGCCGAAAAAAAGAAATGGGATGATTTTATTTTCAGAGAATCGGAACTCGCGCAGTTGCCAAAGGTAATAAAGTCGAATATGGCCGGAGCCAAGGTCGCACATTGGTCGTCATCCTTTAACAGGTACGGTTGCATAAGTACCGGGAGCTATGAGCCACTAGGAGCATCCTCATTCGACCTGATGGTTAGGTTCTCAAGGATGTTCGAACAAACCTATACCCGGTTTCTCGATCTGAAAAAGGCGGAGGCGCAGACCAGAGAGGCGCAAATAGAGTTGAGCCTGGAACGGGTGAGGGCTCGTGCTATGGCCATGCAGTCATCCACTGAACTAGGCGCGCTGATCGGAATGATCTATACCGAGCTCATGAGATTGGATATGAATCTCAACCGGTGTTTTATTGTGCTGTTTGATGATACAGGCAACTCTACCTGGTGGATGGCCAGCAATGAAAGTACTGATCTCAATCGCGGCTATTTTGTGCCCTATAGCGAGCATCCTTTTAATCTTGCATGTCTTGACGGATGGCGACGTCAGGATTTAAAGTGGACATATGTTCTGGAAGGAAAGGGAAAAAAAAGCTGGGATGAATTTATTTTCGGTAAGACCGAGATGGCTCTTGTGCCCCGGTTTATCATAGATAACATGAGGGCTTTTGGCAGGGCATATGTGGTGGCGCCTTTTAACAAATATGGTTGCATTATGGCAGGGTCGACATCAGCTCCGATTCCTGCGTCTTCTTTCGATCTGTTGATAAAGTTCTCGCGCACCTTCGAACAAACTTACACGCGCTTCCTGGATCTCAAAAAAGCAGAAGCACAGGCGCGTGAATCACAGATACAGCTAGCCCTGGAAAGAGTCCGTGCGAGAACAATGGGTATGCAGCACAGCGATGAGTTGCAGGAAGCGGCTAATCTTTTGTTTAAGCAAGTACAGTCCCTGGAAATTCCGGTATGGAGTTGTGGTTATAATATCTGGGAAAAACACGAAAAAGTTTGTACCGGC
>DASVBA010000663.1:0-3360 GCA_036376095.1 Chryseolinea sp. | reverse complement strand
CACACGCCATCATAGTCACCGACACGACGAATATCAAAAATGAATTCTTCATTCACGCTGGATTTGTTTCCCTTAGACACGAGGTGGCCGAATTGGTTCGGAATGGCGTTGGAGTTATGAGTTATACAGGCATATCTTTATATTAGAAAACAAATCACCCTATACTCCATACCTCCAACAAAAATGCGTCTAATACAATTCACACACCCCCAACACGGTCGCCGTATAGGCATCGTGGAAGAACCAAATGTGATCCTCTTGAATAAGGAGATTTCGTCGACCTATCAATTGTTTAGCGATATTATTAATACTTCGCAATCACACCTCTCCGCGATATACGCGTTGAAGACTACTGAATTGGTGAAATACGATGACGTATACTTCGCAAAGAATGGATTTAAAATGCTTCCGCCTATAGATTGTGCGGACCCCATGCACTGTATTGTTTCGGGGACGGGATTGACACACAAAGCTTCCGCTCAAAACCGTCAAAAGATGCATGACCAGGCGGATAAACTTACCGATAGCATGAAAATGTATCTCATGGGTGAAGAAGGTGGTAAGCCGGTCGGCAATGAGATCGGTGTTCAGCCGGAATGGTTCTATAAAGGAAGTGGCCTAAACTTAAAGGGACACCATGACCCGCTGACCGTCCCGGAGTATGCAAATGACGGCGGTCAAGAACCTGAGATCGTTGGAATTTATTTGATTTCTCAAAAGGGTATCCCCTTCCGTATCGGGTTTGCCCAGGGCAACGAGTTTAGTGATCACGTGATGGAAAAAAAGAACTATTTGTACCTCGCGCCATCAAAACTGAGAGCCTGCTCGATCGGACCAGAGCTGGTATTAGATACTGCATTCAACGACATCCCGGGCACGGTAACTATTTTCAGGCAACAGAAAGTATTTTGGTCGAAAGCCGTTAAGACCGGTGAAGCAGCCATGTCACACAGCCTCTCTAACCTCGAGTACCATCATTTCAAATACGAACAACATCGAATTCCCGGTCAGTTGCATGTGCACTATTTTGGCACCGGCGCCTTTAGTTTTGGAGAAAATATTGTGCTGCAACAAGGCGATGAAATGTCCATCAGCTATGAAGGCATGGGCAGACCACTAGTGAATCCGCTTCAGATCAATACAGAAAAGGAGAAATTATTCCGCGTGAATTTGTTGAGATAACCCGCCATCATTATGAAACTTCTGCTCGCCATATCGTTCGCTCTTCTGTTCATCCAGGAGGGACGCAAAAAGGGAAATCCGCTCGATAATCTGCCGTCAAACATTGAAATACTCACACATTTTGGCGAGCGGGCCGATTTTTCTCCCGATAACAAACAAATTGTCTTCATGGCAAAAAGTTTTGGCGACGCCATGGTCATTGACCTTGAAACCCGCGCTATCCGATGCCTCACATGCAATGTCCCGGGTGCGGTTTTCCTGAGAATAATGCATTTGGCAAACGGGGACTATTTGCTTATCGGTCCGGATCATTTTGAAAACATAAACATCAGCCGGGAGCGGGACAATGAGCTTTGGTATTTAAGCAAAGAGCGAGGTTCAAAACCGGTCAAGCTCAATCATAAATTGAACGAAGGGGCAGCAATTTCAAAAACCAAAATGACAATAGCCTTCACTTTGACGCATGGGCAAGAGCCTTCTCTTAAAGAGGGATCCTCACAATTAATTGTTGTCGATGTCGACGTAAGCAACAATGCTCCAAAACTCGTCAATAAACGAGTTGTCCATGAAAGTAAGGACCGCAGCTGCGTTCTCGAGGCCCAGGACTTTTATGACAATGACACCAAAATGACGTTCACTTGTTATGAGCCACAGGGCAAAGCTTCAACGATGAGTATTGATCTTAAGACAAGAACGGTTACCAGTATGTCCAATTATTCCGGCTACGACGAGGTGGAAGGAATTTTTCCGGACGGCCAGTATACACTTGTTGAATCTGACCGTCAATGTGAAAAGCTCGGCGGGGAGAGAGGAAGCAAAAACATAGATATCTGGAAATTAAAACTCGACGGTACAGGAAAAGACTTTGTTCGCCTTACGAATTTTAATGACTTCGAAGGAGGCAAAGCATCCAATCCTGTTATATCGACCGACGGACGTTATATGGCGTTTCAAAGCGCGCGCACTTCCGATCCCGCAGGTGTTGGCTACGGACTGTTACTCTACCGGTTCAAGTAACTGCCCCGGGCCCCATCGAGACTTGATTACTAATGTTGTTGGATCACTCAATAACTTTGATCAACATTCCTTTGTCTACTCTTTCATTCAACGCCATTCCATTAAGCGTCGCTAGTTCCTGCATTCGTTTCTCGGGCACTCTGTAACTGCGCAATGCTGCTTCAAGCGTTCCCTGGCTTGATACAGGTTTAATATTAATACGCTCGGGCTGCTTGTTTAATTTGGACGGATCCGTTAAGGTTCTGAATCCGCTCATGCTGCTGTTAAATGCCTGAACGTAGCTGTTGAAATTATTCTTTGATGATGCCCCGATCATTGCATAATAGTTGCCGCCGTTCTGAATGACATAGATCAACGTGCGCACTACCGCTTGTTCACCGGCTTGCTGATCGGCAACCAACACGATAGCAGGATTGCCATTAACATCATCACGTTTAGACTCCTGCACCGTCAGCTTATAGTTTTGCACCAGTGTTTGCGCAGCGTTGTCCAGGGATGAACCTTTCGCCAATGTAAGCATCATCATGGCATTGCCGTCGCGCGGTGCAAACTGAACTTGCTCAGGTGAATTTTGAACCATCCATGACGATGGATAAGGAAACTGAAATTTCATTACGGGATGATAGAACACGTTGTCCTCAGTAAAACCCTGACGGGGATCATCTCCATAAATAATTCCGTCAATCATTTTTAAGTAGCTGTCGCGGTTTACTTTCAGGTCCGACGCGCGCACCTTTTTCTTCCAGTCGGCTGCGAGTTTTGTAACGCTCTTCTGCCGGTCACCAGGATTTGGATGGGTGGATAAAAAATCAGGTACTTCTTCGGCTCCCGATTGTTTTTGTAATTGCTGCAACGTGGCAAAAAAGTCGGCCATCTGTTGCGCATCGTAATTTATCTTGGTAGAATACTCTACTCCCAACTCGTCGGATTGTTTTTCTGCGTCCCGGCCGAATTTGAGAAATAACAACTGCACGCCTTGTTGTGCAACATCAGCAAATTGGGCAAACTCCGGCGATATCATCACGCCGGCAACAAGACCGATCTGTGCAAGCATTGCATTACTATATTGCTTTGCGGAGTGCCGTGCGGTGATATGACCGATCTCATGACCTAATACACCGGCAAACTCAGCTTCGTTATTGAAATGAGCCATGATACCGC
>DASVBA010000650.1:0-2976 GCA_036376095.1 Chryseolinea sp. | reverse complement strand
ATGGAGAGCAATGGTCGCTTACGCGTTCCCTGGTAACGTTACTGGTGGCGTCGGTAATGGCTGCTTTCATGAGCGAGGTGCTTGTGGGTGCGGCAGAGGAAACCGGAAAAGTACTGGGAATGTCAAGTGTGTTTATTGGGGTGGTGTTTTTAGCCGTAGTAGGCGGTGCGGCCGAAAGTATTTCAGCAATAACAATGGCAGCCAAAAATAAAATGGACCTCAGCATCGGTATCGCGCTGGGCAGTTCAATACAAATTGCTCTTTTTATTGCGCCCTTGCTGGTCATCCTCAGTAATTTCGTAGGCCCGGGCCAATTGAACCTTACCTTTCCCCGTGCATTGATCGTAGCCTTATTCCTTTCCGTTATTCTTGCGGCGATGGTTGCCGGTGATGGTCGCTCCAACTGGTATAAAGGAGTTCAGCTTATAATTGTGTACCTGATCATGGGCATGACACTTTATTATATCCCCACCGTATGATGCGTGATCAGAATTTTTGGAAAGGTGTCGCAAAAGAAAGCGCAGTATTAAACCCGGTGGACCGCGTCTCCGAAGTTTTATTCGGATTGATCATGGTATTAACGTTTACAGGCGCTATCAGCATAGCAACGGACGGACGTCAGGAAATACGCGAGCTCTTGTGGGCGGCACTCGGGTGTAATGTAGCCTGGGGCCTCGTTGATGCCATCATGTACCTGATGAATGTAGTATTGGAACGTGGGCATGGTGTCACCGTTATCAAGCGAATCATGAATTCCAAAACGCGGGAATCATCGCGCTTAATTTTAAAGGAGGAAATTCAACCCCTTGTCGCAGCCCTTCTCACCGACGAAGAACTGGATCAGTTGAGCGATCGATTGAAGAAGGTGCCCCAGCCCTCCAATAGACATCTTATTACCTTGGCGGATTTGTTCGCCGGACTTCAGATCTTTCTACTAGTGTTTTTGTGTACCCTTCCCGTTGCCCTTCCATTTGCCTTTTTTCAGGATGTTGGCCTGGCCATTCGGGCGTCAAATGGAGTGGCACTGATGCTTTTGTTTATTGGTGGATATATGTTGGCAGGATACGCGGGCTTCAGGCGCTTCGCCACCGCCGGTATCTATGTGATCATTGGAGTTTTGTTAGTAGCGATTACCATGGCCTTGGGAGGATGAAAAAAAGTAGCTTTCTGTTGATTTTTTTTCTCTTCGCATCTGGATTCGTATGCGCGCAAGAAGAATCCGCATCGGACTCTTCAGCCTGGGAATTTACTACAGACGCCTCCTTTTATTTCATTCCCGATGATTTTTTCGTCCTGCCTGTTTTTCGTGCCGATAAGAATAAGCTACACCTGGAGGCCCGCTATAATTATGAAGACCGGGAAACATTTTCAGCGTGGGTGGGATATAATTTTAGCGGTGGAAATAAACTGGAGTACACCATAACACCGATGGTTGGCGGCATCGTAGGCCTGTCCGATGGTATTGCTCCAGGCCTCGAAATTACGTTGGGCCTTAAGCGCTTTGAACTATACACCGAGTCAGAGTATGTTTTTGACTTTGAAGCCACGGAGAATAATTTTTTTTACAATTGGACTGACCTCACTTATTCTGCCACGGATTGGTTATGGTTCGGCATCAGTGCGCAGCGAACGCGGTTATACCAAACAGATCTGGATATACAACGAGGTTTGTTGGTTGGAGGGGGCCTCAAGCAATGGGAGTTGACCAGTTATCTTTATAACATTGGATTTGACGATCCATTCGTACTGGTTACACTTTCATTTGCATTCTGATCATTTCGTCTGAACGGCCTGGCACATTTAGTAGGAGCTCAGCATACAATGCGTGCGTGTTTCTCGGGAAATGCAGGCCACAACGAACCACGACGATCACGACGTATAGTTAGTGCTGCCACGTCGTGATCTTCGTGCCCCCGTCGTGACCTTCGTGACCCTGCATTTACGAATCCAGCCACCACTCCCCATATTTCCATTGAATAATATTTCCGACTGACATTAATCAGGTTCATCAGTGATGTGAGTCATCGTCCCTATGTGCGGTGCAAAGTATGTTTGATTACTGCTAATTAAAAGGCAGAAGAACGTATGAAAGTTAGCAATCGAGAAATATCTCAACAGATCGGAAATCTGATCTATGCAATTGTGGCAGATCAGCATATTAAGCCTTTGGAAATGGGAGAGCTTAAATTATTGATCAGCAAAGACCGGCTGCGCCGCAAACTTGATGGCGATGAATCTGTAATTTCTGACGAGACGCATTTTATTCTGGCGACCATTGATGCGCTTGATGTTGATAAGGCGTCACCGAATGATGCATTCGAGGAATTCAAGAAGTTCTATGTCAATCACCCGGAAATTTTTACGGAAGAGGTTAAGGAACGAATCTTGAACAAGGCGGAAGAGATAACACGGATATTCAACGATGACAATCCGTTGCAAAATGAGCATCTTAAGTTATTGGTGGATACTCTTGGTCTGGCCAAGGCCGGAAAAGTTTAGGTTCCAAGTCCTCTGACCAAATTGTTCAACACTGCGGCCATGATAGAAACTATTAAATAATTAAACAGGCAATGAAAATTATTATTCAAACGCCGGATTTTACGGCTACGCGAAAACTAACCCATTTTGTTGAGAAAAGTGTAAGTAAGCTGGAGACCTATGAAGAACGCATCCTTGAGGCCCGGGTGTGTCTGAAAACTGACGCTTCGGATTCCAAGGAAAATAAGGTCTGTGAAATCAAAGCCGTGATTCCTGGTAACGATCTGTTCGCATCGCGGCAGAGCAAAAGCTTTGAAGAGTCGGTGAAGACGGTTGTTGATGCGTTAAAGCACCAGATTGAACGCTTGAAGACGGTTGAGAAGCAACAGCGAAATGTTGTGGGACCCATCAACGGCGGCTAGTCTCTTGTTATAATGTCGAAAATACCATTTCATAGTGTGTGAAATAAACAGTCATGGAACCAGATCATACCGCGCT
>DASVBA010000646.1:0-4036 GCA_036376095.1 Chryseolinea sp. | reverse complement strand
GCTAGAAGAATTTTCACGCCGATATTTCGTCTATCATCGTTGCCAGATCTTCCCACTTCTTGTTCGTGGCAGCAAGAGATGAGATTGTCTGGTTGAATTCAGCTTGTACCTGCTTGAGCTTATCCTGGCTGTTATATACTTCGGGTTTGGTCAGTTCATTCTCAAGCGATGATTTTAGAGTTTCGAGCTGGCTGATCTGTTCTTCGATCTTCTTAAGATCTTTTTCCAACGATCTTAATTTTGCCTCCTGACTAGGAGTCTGTACCGGTTTTGGTTTTGAAGGTGCTTCAGCCTTCTTTTCGGGTTTGGATGGCTCTGCGGAAGGCACGGCATTCTTCTTTTTCCAATACTCATACTCATCGAATGTGCCGGGGTACTCTTTGATCTGCTTGTCTTCTATATACCAGATCTTATTTGCAACCTGAGAGACGAAGTGACGGTTGTGTGAGATCACAACGAAGCTTCCTTTGTACTGTTGTAACGCCTGGATAAGTATATTCTCTGAAATAAAGTCCAAATGGTTCGTAGGTTCATCGAGTAAAAGGAAGTTTGCTTCTGATAACAGTGTCTTTGCCAACGCCACCCGCGACTTTTCACCGCCAGATAACACTTTGATTTTCTTAAAGACATCTTCGTCAGAGAACAAAAAACAACCTAAGACATTCCGTAATTCCTGTTCGGTTTTCCCAGAGCCCGCCTGCTTGAGTTCTTCAAGGATTTCATTCTCCACGTGTAAAGCTTCCAGCTGATGCTGTGCGTAGAAGGCCGGTATTACGTTAAAACCAAGAGTGCGTTCTCCTTCAACAGGCTCCGTGTTTGAAATAATACGCATCAATGTCGACTTACCTTTTCCGTTAGCACCGATCAATGCAATCTTGTCGCCTCGTTCGATCGATATGGATGTGTTCTTCAATAGCTCCAGTGCCCCGTACGACTTTGAAATATTCTTCAGCGTAACAATAAACCGTCCTGGCTGCTGACTGAATTTGAACTTGAAGTTTACAGCTGCCGTATCATCCAACACTTCTTCAATCATATCCATACGATCCAGGGCTTTAATTCTCGATTGTACTTGCCTGGATTTTGTAGCCTTGGCTCTGAAACGTTCTATAAACCTTTCGGTTTGACGAATTTTCTGTTGTTGATTTTCGTAGGCGTTTTGTTGTATCTCCTGCCGTAACTCTTTCTCGCGAAGGTAAAAACTATAGTTGCCTTCATAGGTCACCAGTTGCTGCATCGTGACGTCCACGGTCTTTGTAACCACATTGTCGAGAAACACTCTGTCGTGCGACACGATTATCACGGCACCGTCGTAATTGCGTAAGTAATCCTCAACCCACTCGATTGATGGCAAGTCCAGGTGGTTGGTTGGTTCGTCAAGCATAAGCAACGACGGTTTTTCCAACAGCAGTTTGGCCAGCATTACCCGCATTCGCCATCCACCAGAAAATTCCTTCAATGGACGATGAAGGTCATTTGTGCCAAATCCTATTCCTTCAAGAACTTCCTCTGCTTTTGACTGGATCGTATACCCGTCGAGATGGTCATACTTTTCCTGAAGCTTTGACAACTTGCCAACGAGTTCATCGCTGTATTCCGTTTCCAGCTTCTTAATGGTGTGTTCGATTTCCCGCTCGATGTCCACCACTTCCTTGAACGCACCCATGGCAACCGTAAGGATCGAATCTTCGGTTTGGTACGACAGCAGGTCCTGATTGAGAAAACCCATGGTGCAGTCGGCACTTTTGCTGATCGACCCGGAATCTATCTTTAGATCCCCGTTGATTATCTTCAGCAGGGTGGATTTACCCCGGCCATTCAGGCCAATCAGGCCGATTTTGTCTTTCGGCTTGATGAACATGCTGGCATTTTCGTAAAGTGCGCGCCCACCTATGTAATAAGAGATATTGGAAATCGAAACCATGCGGCAAAAATAATCAGGATTGCAGTATAAGGGAAACTTTTGGGGGAATGAGGAGCAAACCGTTGGTAAAAACAGGCTGTTTTTTGGCCGTTAAAAAACCTAATTTGATTGTAACTGGTTCCTATAAGTAGATAATCCCATATTATGAAAACATTAAAGCCTGCCCTGTTAATATCGCTGGTTATTATAGCCTGCGGAAATTCAAGAAATAACTCACCTGTGAGCGTTGTCGGACCAGCGATCACAGAATATTCGCAATCACTTCCCTTGAACACCATCAAACTTCCGACAGGATTCAAGATTGATGTTTTTGCCGAGGTACCTGACGCCAGGTCAATGGCTGTTAGTCCGTCAGGTACAGTATACGTTGGTAACAAAGACAAGGACAAAGTATATGCTGTGAAAGACACGAACGGCGATAACAAAGCGGACAAGAAATGGGTCATCGCCTCAGGGTTAAACATGCCAAACGGTGTCGCTTTTCATGAAGGCGATCTTTACATCGCGGAGGTGAGCCGGATCTCAAAGATCGCGGGTATCGAGTCAAAGTTGGAAAATCCTCCGGCACCTGTGGTAATTAGTGATGATTATCCGCGAGAGACTCACCATGGCTGGAAATACATTGCTTTTGGACCTGATGGAAAATTGTATGTCCCGGTGGGTGCCCCCTGCAATATTTGTGAATCGAAGAACGAGATCTATGCAACTATCACCCGGCTGAACAAAGATGGATCAGGTCGTGAAATATTTGCACGGGGGATACGCAATACCGTTGGCTTCACCTGGCATCCTGAAACTAAGGAGTTGTGGTTTACGGACAACGGCAGAGACTCGATGGGGGACAATATCCCTTCGTGTGAACTCAACCACGCCCCGAAGGCCGGCATGCATTTCGGTTACCCTTATTGTCATGAAGGATCAGTCAAGGATCCGGAGTTTGGAAACAAGCGTCCGTGTTCTGATTTTTCCGCACCCGTCGACAAGCTCGGTCCGCACGTGGCTCCATTGGGTTTAAAGTTTTATCAGGGAAACATGTTTCCGGAGTCCTACAAAAATCAAATATTCGTTGCCGAACACGGTTCGTGGGACCGGTCAAAAAAGAGTGGCCATAACGTTAGCCTGGTGCGCGTAAATAACGGCAAGGTATCAGGCCATGAAGTTTTTGCCAGCGGTTGGTTAAACGATGCAACGCAAAAGGTATGGGGTAGACCTGTGGATGTTCTTGTACTTAATGATGGATCTTTACTGATCTCAGATGATCAAGCAGGGGTGATCTATCGCGTAACTTACAAAGGCTGATAATTTTTTTCCCGCGGACAACACTCAGATCGAGAGGCACGCAGATTTTCGCAGTAAATGGGCATGGCTTAATCCGCGTCAACTGCGGGAATTGCATTGACGAAGATAACTACCAATCGCGATGATAGAATTTTAAATGGCGATATGTATCCAATTTTAGTTGAGTTTTCCGGAATTAAGGTTTACAGTTATGGTTTTTTCATTGCCATTGGCGCTATTGGCGGCGTTGCCTATATGGCGATTCGGGGGAAAAAAGATGTAGGTCTAACGTTTGATCAGGCCAATGCCCTCTTTCTAATTATCTTCTTCGCGGCATTCATCGGAGGAAAGGTCTTTTTGTTTTTTGAAGATGTCTCCTACTATTCACAGAACCCCGTCCGCCTCATTGCGGGTAGGGGATTCGTATTCTATGGATCCTTCCTCTTTGCTGTTCCGGCGATGCTTATCTTCTTCAGAAGGAATAAGCTTCCAACCTATGCTATGCTTGATGTTATGGCTGTAACCACCTGCATCGTGCATATGTTTGGCCGTGTCGGTTGCTTTATGGCCGGATGTTGCTATGGAAAGCCAACCAGTTCATTCGCTGGTGTCGTGTTCACCGATCCGGCATGTCAGGCAGATCCATTGAATACTCCGCTACATCCTTCACAACTTTATGAAGCGTTCTATATCCTGCTAGTGATGATTACAATTCTTTATTTGAGAGAACGAAGAAGTTTCTATGGGCAACTTTTTCTAGTGTATTTGATTCTTTACGCCATCGGCAGGTTTGCACTCGAATACGTGAGGGGCGATCTGGCGAGAGGACTGCTT